>CAZHSK010000169.1:0-3520 GCA_964535235.1 uncultured Treponema sp.
CATGTGGAAAGCTCCTTGGCCGACCCGGTGCATTTTGCCGAGGCTGCCCTCCGCTGTGGGGTGACCTCGATATTCACCGACTTTCACGAGGTCGGGGCGATAGCGGGCAAGCCGGGTCTTCAAGAAATGGTCGAGGCGATGCGCTGCACGGACCTGAAGGTCCTCTTTATGACTCCGATGGAGCTTCCCTTCCTCCCCGAGGTGCAGCACACCTTGAGCAACCTAAGCCAGGCCGAGGCCCTTACGCTTCTGCAAGAGGCGGATACTGTGGGGCTCGCGGAAGTCAACGGCCAGGAGATCGTCAAATTCCTCATGGCGGGGAAAGCCGAGGATTTTTCTCTTATTACCCAAGCCGTGAAGAATCGGCGGACACCGGAGGGACATCTCTTCCACATCCGGGGTGCCGAGCTGGACGCCTGCCTCGCGGCGGGATTGAGTTCGGACCATGAGCCGCGCAGGCAGGATGAGGTGGCGGAAAAAATCCGTAAAGGGATTTTTGTCATGTTACGGAACGGGACGATCGCCCGGGAAGTGGAAACTCTGGTCGAGGTACTGCCCCGGGAAGGCCTGCCCACGAGCCGGGTCGCTCTGGTAACCGACGATATGCTGATCACCCACATGAAGAGCGAAAGCTATATGCTGCGCAAGGTACGGCTGGCTATCGCGGCGGGCATATCGGTGCCGGACGCCCTGCGAATGGTCTCCAGCAACGTGGCGGAGCACTATCGCCTCGGTGAGCTCATAGGCGCCCTTCGCCCCGGCGCCCACGCCGACATTCTGGTTTTCGATTCTCCGGACTCCCTTGAGCTCGAAGGGATTTTCGCGTCCGGCAAGCCGATAGACGGCTTTGGAAGCCTTAAAAATGACTCCAGCTCCGGCCTCGCTACCAACCCTGAGCCCAGTCCCAGGCCGGAGGCGCATTCCGCCTGGCATGCCTACTCCCCGCGACTGACTCATACGATTCTACGCTCCCCGATCACCGAGGCCGATCTTCGCTGGCTGCCGCCCGGCAACGGCGCTGCATCGGCGGTCATCAGGGCGATAGAACTGGAGGAGGCCACCCGCTTCACCCGCCTCGCCGAGATTGAAGTTCCGGTCCGCGATAGCGATGTGGATCTTTCCGCTTTGGATGAGAACCTTTTATATCTCATCTGCGCCAACAGGCGGCATGAAGAACTCATAGGGAAGGGTTTTTTACGCAACTATGGACTGCGGGAGGGCGCCCTGGCGGTAAGCCAGGCCCACGACCATCACAACATAATCGCCCTGGGCAGGCGGAAGTCCGACCTTATACAGGCGGTCAATCGCGTGATCGAGCTGCAGGGCGGCATCGTTTTAGTGGAGAAGGGCCGAATTAGCGCCGAGCTTCCGCTTCCCGTGGCGGGGCTCATGTCCGACCTGCCTCTTGAGGAAACAATAGCCCGGATCGAAGATCTGGAGCAAAGGCTGCGCTCGGGCGGTGCCGCCTGGAAACAGCCTCTCTTCTTCCTCTTCTGGCTGGGAATGGAGGTGGCACCCTTCTATCGCATCACGGACCGCGGGCTATTCGACACGGAAAAAGCTGAGTTCATATCCTGTTTTACCGATCGTTCCGAGGCGGCCGGCCGTGCTTAAGTTTTTCCTGCGCCGGGCGATGGAAAGCCTCATCACGATCATCGTCATCGTGTCGGTGGTATTCCTCGTGCTCAACTTATCGGGAGATCCGATCAGGATGATGGCTTCGCCCACGGCCTCCGAGGAGGAAGTGGCCGAACTTCGAGCTGCCTTCGGCTTCGACAAGCCCCTCGTTTTACGGTATGGCGACTTTCTGGCGCAAATCTCCCGCCTCAGGTTCGGCGACTCGATCAACACCAGGCAACCTGCCTTGCTGATGGTGCTCCAGCGGCTGCCGGCTACCCTCCTTTTATCTTTCGCATCCTTGGCCCTCGCCACCATCTTTGGCATACCCCTGGGCATGCTGGCCGCCGTGAGGCGAGGAAAGGCCGCCGATACTGCCGCGGTCCTGGTGAGCATGGTAGGCCAATCCATGCCTGTATTCTGGATAGCCCTCCTTCTCATTTTCGTCTTCGGCGTTATGATTCCCATCCTGCCGCCTTCTGGCTACGGCACGCTCGCCCACCTTGTACTTCCTAGCGTATCTATCGCCATCTTCCTTTTGGCAGGCATAGTGAGGGTCACCAGGGCGAGCATGCTGGAGGTTCTCCAGCAGCCCTTCGTAACGGTAGTCAGATCGAAGGGCCTTGAGGAGCGCCTGGTCCTGTTCAAGCATGTGCTCCGGAATGCCTCTATCCCTGTGCTGACCCAGTTGACCTTGCAGATGCGTTTCGTCATCGGAGGATCGGTGGTAGTGGAGTCGGTGTTCGGCTGGCCGGGGGTTGGGCAGCTCCTGGCCCAGGCGGCCTATGGAAGGGATTATCCCGTGGTCATCGCCGCCACCTTCTTCATCGCTCTCTTTATATTGGCCTTCAGCATGATACTCGACCTGGCCTATGGCCTAGTCGATCCGCGGGTACGGATATGGCATTGATCGACGCGAAGACGACGGTCTCTCCCGAAAAGCCGGGGTCGCCTACTAAAAGGCAAGGGTCTCCCAAAAAACAAGGGTCGCCCAAGCGGCAAGGACATCCCAAGCGGCGGGGGTACTTCGCGACTCTCCTGCGGCGCCCCCTCGCGCTCGCCGCCCACGTGATGCTCGCGTTGGCGGTCCTCGCCGCGTTTTTGGCTTCGGTCTATCCCGTAGATCCCCTCAAACAGAACCTCATGAGCTCCCTCATGCCGCCGAGCCTGAAAGTCGACAGCTTCCCCGGAAGCCAAGCGACAATGCCAACCTACATGGGAACCGACGCGCTGGGACGGGACCTGATGGCGAGGATCCTTCTGGCTATCCGAATTTCGCTGGCCGTTTCCTTCCTGGCCGTCCTCATCGCCACGGTGGTGGGGGTCTTCCTCGGCCTCGTCGCTGGATATCTCGGCGGCGTCCTGGACAGCGTGATCATGCGGATCGTGGACGCCCTTCTTTCCCTACCCTTCGTCGTCCTGGCGATAGCCGTCGTGGCCGCCATCGGGCCCGGCCTGATCAACGTGGCCTTGGTGCTCGGTCTCACCGGCTGGGTCACCTTCGCAAAACTCGTGCGGGGCGAGGTGCTCAGGATAAAGGAATACAGCTTTATAGAGGCGGCACACGCCACAGGCTGCAGCCAAAGGAGAATCCTTTTCCGCCACATTCTTCCCCAGACCAGCGGGATAATCCTGGTCAACGCGACCCTCACCATGGGGCAGATGATCATCTCCGAAGCCACCCTCAGTTTCCTCGGCTTGGGCGTACCGCCCCCCACACCCACTCTCGGCGGGATACTGAGCGACGCACAACAGACCTTTTTCGCCGCCTGGTGGATCGTGGTCTTCCCGGGCCTCGTCCTCATGGCGATTATCCTAGCCATCAATATTGCGGGTGATTTCTTGCGAGACTATTACGACCCGAGCGAAGAGGGCGCGCGATGAGCGGCGCTAAAAGTGGGGC
>CAZHSK010000170.1:0-3510 GCA_964535235.1 uncultured Treponema sp.
GGTCGTTTACCACGGAGATGGTTCTTCCCTTAAAGGGTCCGTTTCGTTCCATAGGGGCCTCCTGTTTTCTGGTCTTGTGGCGGCGAAAGGCGCGCCAAGGCTTCTATATGTCCAGTCTGTGGATAGAAATCATAGAGCCTGAGGGTTTCGATTTGCCACCCGGCGGCGCAGAGTTCGCCTAAATCCCTGGCCATGGTGGCCTGATCGCAGGATACGTAGCTCATGCCGCCGATGGCTGCGGTTTTAAGCCAGGCGCGAACAGGCGCAGCGAGTCCGCTGCGCGGGGGATCGGCCACGATCCAGTCTATGGGTTCGGCCGAGCCCTTCCGGGCTCGGCCGAGCTCTGCCTTTACCCATTCTTCCACTCCAGTAGGCACAAACCGGGCATGGCGATGCGGGATGTTCCCCCGCGCGGCTTCCAACGAGATGCCGTCGCTCTCCACGAGAGTGAGGTCGGAGAATTTGTCTGCCAAATGGGCTGCAAAAAGCCCGGCGCCCGCATAGAGGTCCACGGCCTTGTTTCCCGCGATATCTTGTGTCGCTTCCTTGGCTAGCAATCCCGCCATGCGGCAGTTGCTCTGGAAAAAATGTCCCAGAGGGAAAGTGAATACATGACCGCCTACCGTCGCCTGAGCCTTGGCGTCCAAGCCTTCTACCGCAACCTGGCCGGTTTGGGCGAAGACAACAAATCGCTGTCTTGTACCGATTCGTGCCTGAAGCTCCCTTGCGGGCCTGCTTTTCCTGTTTTGGGTCTTTAGCCAGTCGGAAATGGCTGTGGCAGCTACTGGACAGCCGTGTGCGCGGATAGCCTTGTCCGAACTATGTTCCATAAAGCCCAGGCCTTGATCGGAAGTAACATGAAGCTCAACCCTGTTGCGGTAGCCGAAGGGCAAAGATGCTTCGACCCCGAAGGCCTGGTTGGGCATCTTCGCTATCCGGGCCAAAGATTCGGCGAAGATTTGAGACTTCAGCTTCAATTGATGTGAATACTCGATATGTTGGAGGGTACAACCCCCGCAGGAGCCGAAGAGTGGGCAGGGAGCTTGAATCCGATGAGGCGAGGCTTGGAGAATTTCCCGGATTTCTGCCCGCAAAAAATCCCTGTTAACCTCGGTTATCTCGCAGCGCAAGGTTTCGCCGGGGATGCTGAAGGGGATGAAAACGGCTTGCCCCTCGGAAAAAGCGATGCCGTCCCCGCCCGAGGCGAGCTTTTCGACATTCAAAATTCTCCGATCAGCCATGCTGGAAAGATAGTACGCCGATTATGACAAATTCCGCAAGTATGGCGAAGCCAATGGTGGTATAGTACTAAATATGGATATACGAATAAGAGCGTTGGGAGCGGCGGGCGAGGTGACGGGATCCAAACACCTGGTGGAATTTCAAGGCGGGAGAATTCTCGTGGACTGCGGGGCATTCCAGGGCAAGCGGGCTGAATCGGATGCTAAAAACAGGGCTCTCCTGGGCGATGTCGACCCGAAATCCATAGATGCGGTGGTGCTTACCCATGCCCACTACGACCACTGCGGGATGCTGCCCTATCTAGTCAAAAAGGGCTTTGCCGGCAATATTTATTCCACCTCCGCTACCCGGGATTTGGCCAACCTCATAATGATGGATTCGGCACATATCCAGGCCAGGGATGCTGACTATCTAGGGCGGCAGGCGGCTAAGAGGGGAGAGAGTTTCACCTGGAAACCCCTCTATAACGATCTGGATGTGGTTGCGACCATGGGGCAGTTCGTGACCATCAATTATGGGCGTCCGATCGCCATTGCCGACGGGATTTCCGTTGAGTTTCTTGATGCGGGCCATATCCTAGGTTCAGCCCTGGTGCGTATGACCTTGAAATCTGAAAAAGGAGAACAGCGGGTACTGGGATTCTCCGGCGACCTGGGCAGAAAAAACAAACTGATAATCCGGGATCCCGAACATCTGGACGGGATAGACTACCTGGTGGTGGAAGGTACCTATGGCGACAAGCTGCACGAGAAGACCAGCGATGCCATTGAAAGGCTAGCCCAGGCAGTAAGGTCCACCGCCCAGAAAGGCGGGAAGGTCGTCATCCCGGCCTTCGCGGTGGAGCGAACCCAGGAACTAATTTTTACACTTCATCTGCTCCTGGATCAGGGCAGGATTCCCGATATCCCCATCTGGGTGGATTCGCCCATGGCAGTGGATGCCACGGCGATATTCCGCATTCACCCTGAGTGCTACGACAAAGAAACCCATGATGCCTTCACTACGCACTCCAACAACCCTTTTGGATTTGCTAGCCTGCATTTTTCACGCTCGGTGGAGGATTCCAAAGCTCTCAATGTGGCGAAGGAGCCGATGATCGTCATTTCCGCCGATGGAATGTGCGAGGTAGGCCGGATTCAACATCATTTAATTCACAATATTTCTAATCCAGCCTCCACGATCTTGATTGTGGGCTACATGGCCGACGGAACCCTTGGACGGAGGATAAGGGATGGGGCCCCGGAAGTGCGCATTCATGGAGATTTTTACAAAGTCAACGCCGATGTGAAAACAGTGGACGCATTCTCCGCCCATGCCGACTGGAAGGAGACTCTGGATTGGCTGTCCGAAACAAAGACGGATAACCTTAAGGGAGCTCTCCTGGTCCACGGTGAATCCAAGGCTTTGAATTCCATGCAGGAAAAGCTAGTTTCTGCAGGTATCCCGAACGTCGATATCGCCAGGGTCAATCAGGTCTACAGGCTCGACTAAGCTTTCGAGGTGCTTCAAGTATGACCACGCTATATGCCGGCATAGATGTTGGCGGACAGAGCCTCAAGGGAATTGTCCTGGATCAGGATGGAAGGCTTGTAAAGAGGGCTGTATTTCCCACTCCCGCCCAAAAAGGCCGCGATGCGGTTATGAAGGCTATTGCCGCCCTGCTTGCGGAGCTTTCCAGCCTGGGCTCACTTTCCTCCGTTGGGGTAGGTACTCCGGGGGGCGTCGATCGGAATGGAGTGGTGGTGGGAATGGCCGCCAATATACCAGGCTGGCAAGGAACGCCCTTGGCACACCATATCTCATCCATAGCCCGAGCTCCCTGCACTGTGAGAAACGATGCCTCCATGGCCGCCTATGCCGAATGGGCGGCCCGAGCCGGGAATTCCGTTTCCCTTCTTTTCATAGGTCTGGGGACGGGCATAGGCGGGGGCTATGTGGATGAGGGGAAAATATTGGGAGGTACTGACGACAAGGCGGTGGAGATAGGGCATATCATTGTCGAGCATGGCGGTAGGTCATGCGTGTGCGGAACTGCCGGCTGTACCGAAGCCTATGCCTCGGGTCCTTCCATGGGCAGGCTGGCTATGGATTTGGCATGGGGAAGGGATGCCGGTTTGGGCAGCATGGAAGGGCTGATTTCAGGCATTTCATTCCGATCCTCTGCGCTGGCCGCTCGAGCCCTGGCAGGTGAAGTGTTGAATGCGAAGGACATTTATGAAGCTTTTACCCGAGGGGATGTATTAGCCTTGGCTGTGGATGCCATAGCCG
>CAZHSK010000171.1:0-3498 GCA_964535235.1 uncultured Treponema sp.
TTCTTGTCTTTCTTGAACACGTGCTCCACAAAGTAATCGAAGGTGCCCGAATCGGTGCCGGGGGAAAAGCGTTTAATCTCCTGCTTCGGCCATTCCTTTCTCACGTCAGACCAGTAATGGGCGGTGGAGAAGATAGTAGCCAGTTCGGCTATCGTAAGGTTCTTAACGAAGTTGTTGGAGGAGGAGACGACAACCGCTAATGCATCGGTGCCGATGCGGAATTCGATGGGGCTGCGGGGCGGGTTAAGCTTGGCCGCCGCTTCGATATTGCTCTGTTTGATCTTGGCGGAGGCATTGGAAATGTCGGTCTCGCCCGTTTTAGTAAAGCGGTCGAAACCTGCGCCGGAGCCTATGGAGTCGATGGTAATCTGACCGCCAAAGCCTTCCTTGACAAACTGCTCGGCAACTGCCTCGGAGAGGGGATACACGGTGGAGGAACCGGCGGTGACTATCCGCCCGGTGACTTTCATGGGATTGATCCCCGGAAGGATTCTGTCAGGATCGTCGGATACGAAGTCGAGCCAGGAATACTTGGCCTGGGCTCCCAGGGGCAGTACCGCGAAAAGAATCAGGATCGCGATCAACGCCTTCTTCATCGATTTTCTCCTTACTCATTGGTTTCGCGGCAAGAATACGGGAGTAGTGTGAAAGCTTAATGTGGGGATTGTTAAAAATCAGTTAAAACAAAAACTATGGAAGGGCTTAAGGGAGGCAAGTTAAAAAAAGAGTGAGATTCCTGAAAAACAACCGCCCGTGAGAACAGCTTCCCACGGGCGGTCTTACCTTCAAAGAGATCGCTAGCGCGATCGTGGACAGCCGAGAGGCTCAAGGCGCCTCGATGCGGCTGCGTTCTGGCCCTATTTCAGCCAGCCCTTTTCTACGAAATACTTCCTGGCTCCGGGGTGGTAGGGAACGAGCATCTGGTCATCGGGGAGAACCAGGGCAGGTCCGAAATTCTGGAGGAGGGGAGCGACCTTGCGTACATCGGCGACGTTTTCATACAGCGCCTTGGTCATCTTGTAAACAAGATCGGCATCCATTTCCGCTCTGGCCATGATGATGTCCGGAGGAGTACCGACGGTGGGGACGGGTGCGGGCTGATGGGGATAGGTGTCGGCGGGGATATTGGCCCTGGTGTAGGTGGCATTGACCTTCTTGAGGTTGGCGAGGGCTTCGTCGGTGATGGGAACGAGCTGGACTTTTCCGTCCAGAAGGAGTTCCATCATGCCCGCCGAACCCATGGCCAGGCCGAGGATGGCGCCTTCGATGAGGCCGTCCTGCATCATTTCGATACCCTGGGTGTACTCTACGAAGCTCACCTTCATGTCCTTATACGAGAGGCCGTAGGCGGCCAGAGTTTCGCGGGCGTCTACTTCACCGCCCGAGCCCACGGGACCTACCGCGATGCGCTTGCCTTTGAAGTCGGCCACGGACTTGATGCCCGAGGACTTCAGGGCTACCACCTGGAAGACGTCCATAAAGAGACCGCCGGTGATGGCGCGAATCCAAGGCATCTTCTCGGGATAGGGAGCTACTCCA
Source organism: uncultured Treponema sp. (assembly GCA_964535235.1). GTDB lineage: Bacteria > Spirochaetota > Spirochaetia > Treponematales > Rectinemataceae > UBA2256. The sequence continues at coordinate 1,540 of CAZHSK010000171.1, forward strand.
TTGGTGGCTCTCCAGGCTTCCAGGGAGCGTACCTGGGCGATGTCGGCATCCTTGGTCCTCAAGAGGTCGATGTTGTGGGGGCTTCCGCCGGTGGCGATTGCTACGGCCTTGATCCCGGGGATAGTCCTGTTCCAAATGGCTGACATGGCCAGACCGGTGGGATAGTTGGTGCCGCTGACACCGGCCGTTCCCATGGTGATGTGGGTGATCTTCTGGGCGAAGAGGCCGGAGCCGCCGAGCGCCAGGGCGATCATGGCGATGAGGATCGCTTTTCTTCCGAACTGTTTCATTGAAGAAACCTCCTTGTATCAATTAAACCTAATATACTTGATTCCGGTCTGGCTTCAAAGCCAGACCGAAGAATCCAATGGTAGGCGCCCTGCCGCGGCAGCGGCAGGGCGCCGGAACGCCTAGACAGCAGCGGCCTGGCTCTGCCTCTTAAGCACCTGAATAGCCAGCCAGCCGGCGACAGTCAAGCCTAAGCCGATGAGGTCCGTGGTTACGCCTGGGGTGATAAGCAAAAGGGCGGCGGCGATAAAGACAGGTCTGAGCCAGATCGGCAGCTTTATTGTGAGGTAGCCTTCCACGCCCACGGCGAGGAGGAATGTGCCTGCCAAGCCCGTGACGGCTGCCCATACGATCTGAGTGGCCGAATCGGCGATGAGGAGCATGGCCGGCGAATAGACGAAGAAGAAGGGAACGATGAATCCAGCGAGCGCGAGTTTGAAGGCCGTCCAGCCGACGGTGCTGGACTTGGCTCCGGCCAGTCCTGCGCCTACGTAGGCCGCTAAGGCTACCGGCGGGGTTATGGTCGAAAGACAGGCATAATAGAAGATGAAAAAGTGGGCCTGGAAAGGCTCGACTCCCATCTTGGTGAGAATCGGCACGGCGATGGAAGCGGCGATAACGTAACAGGCCGATGTGGGCAGTCCCATGCCGAGGATAATCGAAACTACCATGCAGAGCACTAGGGCGATTATGAGCCTTCCTTGAGAAAGCAGGACAATGTTGTCCGCTAGGATAGCGCCGATGCCTGTCATGGCCAGGACGGCGATGATGAAGCCCGCGTTGGCCATGGCCACGCCTATGGAGAGCGAACTCCTCGCAGAATTGACCGCGACGTCCCTTGCCGCCTTGAGATCGATTCTCGTCTCCTTCCTGACCCAGGAAAGAATGACCGTGAAGAGAACCGTGTAGAAAGCCGCGTAGAGGGGAGTGCGTCCCTCGATCATCAAATATACCAGGACGATCATGGGGAATATCATGTGGCCATAGCGTAAAACTGTGCTTTTCACATCGGGCAGATCTTCTTTCGCCAGGCCCTTGAGGCCCAGGGAACGGGCGCGCAGATCGATCTGGAAGAACACCGAGGCGAAATACAGCATAGCCGGAATGATGGCTGCCGCGGCGATACTAATGTACTTCATGCCCAGGAACTCGGCCATGATAAAGGCCGCCGAGCCCATGATGGGTGGCATAATCTGTCCGCCTGTGGAAGCGGCGGCTTCCACCGCGCCGGCGAAATGGGGCTTGTATCCGACCTTCTTCATCAAGGGAATGGTAAAGGCGCCGGTGGTAGCCACGTTGGAGGCGGCGCTGCCCGAAATGGTGCCGATGAGGGCCGAGGCCACTACCGCCACCTTGGCGGGTCCGCCAGTCATTCTGCCGCCCAAGCCTAGTGCAAGGTCGTTGAAGAGCTTGCCCAGGCCGCTGCGCTCCAATACGGAGGCCAGTATGACAAAGATGATCAGGAATGAAGAGGAGACCTCGATGGGAATACCGAAGATTCCCTGACTGGTGAGGTACATCTGGTAGATGATGCGCTGGATGGTGTAACCCCTGTGGGAGAAGACGCCAGGCATAATCCTTCCAAAATACGCGTAGAGGAGGAAAATCACGCCGAGTATCAGAAGCTGTATGCCCACCGAGCGCCGACAGGCCTCCAATATCAGAAGGATG
>CAZHSK010000172.1:0-3471 GCA_964535235.1 uncultured Treponema sp.
TCGGCCCAGGACATCATGGTGGCATCGGCGCCCAGCGCCTTGAACATGTCGATGAAGATCGGCGAGCCAACGGCGCGGAACTTGAGTCCCTTCATGTCGTCGGGGCTCTTGATCTCTTTTTTGGAGTTGGTGATCTGCCTGTAGCCGTTCTCTCCCCAGGCCAGGAACTTCAGACCGCCCTTTTCCAACTGCTCGATGACCATCTTGCCGGCCTTTCCGTTCTCGATCTTATCCACAGCGTCGTAGCTGGGCATAAAGAAGGGAAGATTGAAGAGGTTGAGCGCGGGCACTACGCCGGAGGCGTTGATCGTGGATTCCACCGCAAAGTCGATGGCTCCATCGGCAACAGCCTGATACCAGTTTGTCTGCTTTCCGGCCAAGAGAGATGATCCGAAGTAGGGTTTTACGATTACCTTACCACCGGTCTTTTCCTTGATGAGATCAGACCAACGCTGGGCTCCGACGCCCCAGTCGTAGAGCGGGCCAACGTTGACCTGCATTGTGTACTCCGCCTTGGGTTTGAAATCCGCGGCGAATGCCTGGGTCGTCAATAGGGCGAATACCAGGGCCAGTCCAAGAACCAGGATTTTCTGCGAACGTTTCATTGTCGCCTCCTGAAAATGATTGTAGTACCGCTGCAGGCTCCTGTCAAAAGCCTGCTACTTATAGCGCAGCACATTTTCCAATATTAATGCAAATAATGTGCCTATCGATGCAGTTTTGTACGTATAAAGTAAAAAAGCATCGAATATTTCCGCTAACTCTCGCCTGGGTCTACCCTTGGTCAATTGGAGGTAGAATCGCATCCAGGGACCAATGGGTGGGTTGCACTCAAGAAAAAATGCCACTGTTCAATTTCGATACAGATGTCTGTGTCCTTTGTTCCGGATTGAAGCAGAATGCTGATGTTGAAAACAGGCCTTATAACTCCATACTTTTTATTGCGGTACGGCAAAGGACAAGGTAGACTCCATGCGAGGACAAGGAGCAAGGATGGAGATCAGGAATTACCATCGTCCGGCCAGTCTGGACGAGGCGTACAAACTTATAGTAGCGCTGGGCGGCCAGCCCTTAGGCGGTGGAGCCTGGTCGGTTTCCACCGGAACCAGAATGGACTCTTGCGTGGATCTTGGGGCTCTCGGCTTGCGCTACATAAGGAAGGAAGGCGGGCACATCGCCATTGGCGCCATGGCTACGGCCCGGGATATGGAGACCAGCGGGATCCTGGCCGAGCAGCATGGCGCGCTTTTTACCAAAGCCCTGGGCGGTATCGCAGGGGTACAGGTGCGTAATATCGTCAGCGCCGGAGGTTCGGTTGCTGGCCGCTATGGGTTTTCCGAACTCCTGGTTGTGCTTCTGTCCCTGGATGCCAGCCTGGTTCTTTACGGGGAGGGGGAGAAGCGCCTCTCTGCCTTCCTGGATTCTCCTCGGGACAACCCCTTTCTATTGGAAAAGATCCTCATTGCTCCCGGTGCTCGCTCCGCTTACCAAAGCCTCAAGCAGGCTGCCACCGATTTTCCGATTCTGTCCGTCTGCGTCTCATTCAGGGGTTCCGGATGGAGGATCGCCGTAGGGGCCAGACCTCAAGTAGCCGGCATATGCATTGATGCGGGCAGATCGCTGGGACTTTCCGGCAAACTTGATCAGGACGCCGCTAGAAGGGCGGGAGACCTGGCTGCCGGGGAACTAATCTTTGGTGATGACCTGCGCGCCAGCGCTTCGTACCGAAAGGCTATATGTCCCGTGCTTGTCGCCCGGGCGCTGATGGAGGCCTCATCATGACCCTGCACTGTACTATTAATGGAAAAGAAGTTCGTCTGGAATGCTCTCCCGGCGATGTCCTGGCCGATGTGCTGCGGAATGCCGGGTACAAGGAGGTTAAGAAGGCCTGCGGTACAGGTAATTGCGGGCTCTGCACCGTATTGTTGGATGGTTCCCCCATTCCCTCCTGCTCCGTCCCTGCCGCCAGGGCAGAGGGCAGCGCCATAACTACTATCCAGGGCTTGGCGAGCGAAGCGGCAGAGTTGGCACTGTATATCGCCGCCGAGGGCGCCGAGCAGTGTGGCTTCTGTTCCCCGGGATTTGTGCTTATGGCCTTGTCTATGGAAAGGGAATTCAAGGCTAAAGGAATTCAAGGCTTCGACAAGGCTGCGGTCAAGCACTATCTGGCCGGCAACCTATGCCGCTGTTCCGGCTATCAGGGACATTTGAGGGCTCTCGAAAAATACCTGGAGGCCCGCCGTGGATAAACGCTTTACCATAGTGAATACGAGTGTGGCTAAAATAGACGCCCTCGGCCTTATTCTCGGAAAACCGGCTTATACCGACGACTTGGCGCCCCGCGACGCTTTGATTGTAAAGCTGCTCAGAAGCCCACATGCCTTTGCCCGCATCAGGAGCATCGATTCGACCAAGGCCAAGGCGCTGAAAGGGGTTGCCTGTGTCTTGGATTGGCGTGATGTGCCGCGCATACCCTACACCAGGGCAGGGCAGGGTCATCCCGAGCCCAGTCCCCACGATAGGTTTATTCTCGATTGTTTTGTGCGCTTTGTGGGCGATGAAGTAGCTATTGTTGCAGCCGAGGATGAGGCCACAGCCAGAAAGGCTTTGGGGCTCATCGAGGTAGACTATGAGATCTTGGAGCCCCTCCTGGACTTCGAAAAGGCTGCCGATAACCCCATTGTCATTCACCCGGAAGGAGAAATCCACGATATGTTCCCCATGGGCTTCGAGCCTGGAAGGAATATCGCCGCGTCCTATTCCATGGAACTGGGCGATGTGGAATCCCGGTTGGCATCCAGCGAGGTGGTGGTTTCGGGCAGTTTTAAAACTCAGTCCCAAGCCCATGTGGCTATGGAGCCCCATGCGGCCTTTGCCTATCTCGATCTCCACCAGCGACTGGTTGTCTGTACGAGTACCCAAAACCCCTTCCACACGCGTCGGTTATTAGGCCAAGCCCTGGGTTTTCCCCTTTCGCGCATTCGAGTGTTGAAACCCCGGATTGGCGGCGGCTTCGGAGGCAAACAGCAGATTCATGTGGAACCCTTCGTGTCCCTGGTCTGCCTAGCCACGGGCCGTCCGGCTGTATGTACCTTGAGCCGGCGGGAGGTCTTTGAGGCGACATTCTGCAGGCATCAAATGCGCATCGACATGAGGATGGGCGCTTCCAGGTCTGGCCGAATCGAGGCCATCGACATGAATGTCCTCTCCAACACCGGGGCCTACGGCGAGCATGCTCTCACCGTCTTTATGGTGGGAGGATCCAAGACACTGCCTCTTTACAATAAACTGGATGCCGTGCGCTTCGGCGGCAAGGTGGTCTACACCAACACCAGGTCTGCAGGAGCATTCAGGGGTTATGGCGCCATTCAGGGCAATTTCGCCCTGGAATCTATGGTAGATGAACTAGCCCATAAACTGGGAATGGACCCCATCGAACTCAGAGAGAAGAACATGGTGCGCCAGGGCGAG
>CAZHSK010000173.1:0-3470 GCA_964535235.1 uncultured Treponema sp.
GCCTGCCCTCATCATTGTCATCGACGATGCGGGGCACAACCTGGAACAGCTGGATCCTTTTCTGAAGCTCCCCTTTCCACTCACGATCGCCGTGCTTCCAGGGCTAGCCTATAGCGTCCAGTCAGCCGACCGTATACGCGCATCGGGAAAGGAGCTTATTCTGCACCAGCCCATGCAAGCTCTGGGAGGGACAGATCCGGGTCCCGGCGCCATTAGCCTCGATATGACTCCGACGGCGGCGGCCGAAGCGCTTGCGAGCAACCTGGACAGCCTTGGCAGCGTTGCGGGCATCAACAACCATATGGGCTCGGCCCTCACCAGGGATCCCGAACGAATGCGCGCAGTGCTTGATATTGTCAAAATGCGCGGTATTTATTATCTTGACTCACTTACCTCATCCGGCACGGCCACTGCGGCCCTCTGCCGCGAGATGGAATTACCATATTGGGAGCGCGATGTGTTCTTGGACAACTCTGGCGATAAGCAATCCATTCTCCACGCGCTCGAAGAAGGCAAGAAAACCGCATCTGCCCAGGGAGCCGCTGTCATGATAGGCCATGTCTGGTCGTCTGAGCTCGCCCAAACCCTCATGGATATCTACCCCCAACTTGTCGAAGAGGGCTACTCTCTATCCACCATTTCGCACTACATGATCAAAAGCGCGATGGGAGAAGCCGATGCTCGTCCTGGGGATTGAGTCATCCTGCGACGAGTGTTCTGCGGCAATTGTCGAGAACGGAAGCAAAATCCTTTCCAACGTCGTGGCCACCCAAATTCCTCTCCATGCTCAGTACCAGGGTGTGGTGCCTGAAATAGCCAGCAGAGCCCATGTGCGCTGGATAGAGGGCATAGTGCGCCAGGCCCTCAAAGATGCCCAGCTAAGCCCTGGATCCCTGGATGGCCTGGCCGCCACAGCGATGCCCGGTCTCATAGGATCGCTGTCGGTCGGCCTGTCCTTCGCAAAGTCCATGGCCTTTGCCCTGGACAAACCTTTCAAGGGTGTTAATCACATGCTCGCCCACCTCTATGCCCCCCAACTGGTGGCTCCCGTGGACTATCCCTTTTTAGGGCTTCTTGTGTCCGGTGGGCATTCGATTATCTGCATAGCAGAGGACTTTGACACAATCCGCATTCTGGGGACTACCATCGACGACGCTGTGGGTGAGGCTTTCGACAAAGTGGCCAGCTATTACGGCTTTGGCTACCCCGGAGGCAAGGCTATAGATGAGTTGGCGGAAAAAGGCGATCCAACGGCCTTCGCTTTTTCGCCCCCTTCCCTCCACAAGGGTGAGCATCGCTACGACCTATCCTATTCAGGCTTGAAAACAGCCGTCATCCATCATCTGGACAGTTTCAGGCGTCCCGGGGCTGCGGCGAGTCCAGAAAATATTGCCGCATCTTTCAGAAAAGCGGCGATAGATTTTCTACTCTCCAAGCTACTCAAGGCCTCTAAAGATACAGGCGTGAAAAGGATTGTCGCCGGCGGTGGTGTGGCGGCCAACGCGTATTTGCGAAGAAGCCTTGCCGCAAGAAGCGACCTCGATGTGCGATTTCCTCCCCTTGATTTGTGTGGTGACAATGGAGCAATGGTGGCGGGCATCGCGTATCATTATCTGAAGCGCGGCGAAATCGACGGATTGGGCTTGGCTCCCCAATCCAGAGTGCCCATGTATAAGCGCGCGGTGGATGTAAAGAAAATTTAATGAATACAGAAATTAATGAAAAAATAAAATCGGCGTCGGCCATCGTCATCGACAACTGTCTCGCGCTTAAACCCGGCGAGGAGTTACTGATAATTTCCAATCCTGATACCGAGCAGGAAACAATTTCTCGTGCGATTATGGATGCCGCCATAGAAAGGGGAAACGCGGTACGGCTTTTGCTTCAGCCGGTGAAAACCCAAAGCGATTTCGCAGAAGACTATGTGATCGACGCTATTGAAAAAGCCCCACGGGCGATACTCTCTCTTTCCTCAGACAAGTTGGGCAAGGATGAGCGCAGGCTTTCCCGTCCACTGCTCGCCCAAGACGGAAAAAAGTACGACCACATTTTCAATTACCTGCTCTCGGGAATGAGGCAAATCCGCGCCATTTGGTCTCCCGGCATCAGTCTCGAATGTTTTACGCGCGCCATCGGAGTCGATTACGGGCTGATGAGAAAGAGGGCCGCCGCAATCGCAGCGATCCTTAACCAAGCCGCGACAATAAAAGTCAGCTCCCCCGGTGGCACCGACATTCAATTTAGCGTGGAGGGCAGAATAGCCCACATCGACAACGGCGATTTTTCTCTTCCCGGAAAGGGAGGCAATTTGCCCGCGGGAGAAGTCTTCGTGTCGCCCGCATTGCGCAGCGCCGAAGGCAGGATAGCCTTTGAAGGCTCGATGGCCGATATCGCCGACTGCATGGTGCTGGGGCGGCCTATTCTATGCGGAATGTCCAAAGGCTATGTGATGGACTGCGAGGGCGGAGCCGAAGCCGAAAAATTGGAATCGGCCCTCCGCAAGGGCATGGATATGGCATCTTCACTGGTAACCAAGGGCGGCATGAAGCCCGAGGAAGCCCTTCGCTACGCCACCAACGCCCGCCAGCTGGGGGAGTTTGGGATCGGACTCAACGAGGCTGCCAGAATCCGTGGGAAAATGCTGGAAGACGAAAAAGTCCTGGGCACCTGCCATTTCGCCATCGGCTTCAACTACGAGGAAGATGCTCCCGCGATGATCCACCTGGATGGGCTTGTCCAATCGCCAACGGTCATCGCCGCCTATCCTTCCGGCGAGGAAATCCTCCTCATGGACTCTGGAAAGCTGGCATTAGGCTTTTGACGCTCGTATTCTCGGTTCAGGCTGCCTCCGCAAGCCACCCCTATTATCATAGTGGGAATGAATAAGCTATACTTCCCGGCATGGAAAAGAGCAAATCCTTTCATTGGGCGGATCAGACCGCCGACACAATAATCAAGACCTGGGGAGACAAGGAAGTTTACACCTGCGCCTCGGGCATCACCCCTTCCGGCACTGTACACGTGGGCAATTTTCGCGAAATGATATCCGTAGAGCTCGTTGTGCGCGCCCTGAGAGACAAGGGCAAGAACGTGCGCTTTATCTACAGCTGGGATGATTACGACGTATTCCGGAAAGTCCCCCTCAATATGCCAAAGCCCGAAATGCTCGAGGCCTACCTCCGTCAACCCATAACCCTGGTGCCCGACCCTTGGGGGAGGGACTCCTCCTATGCCAGGCATCATGAAGTGGACGTGGAGTCCGTATTGCCGCAAGTGGGAATAGCTCCCGAGTTTCTCTACCAGGCCGAGCGCTACAGAAAGGGAATGTACGCCCAGGGCATGCGCCGAGCCTTGGAAATGAGGGAACACCTCAAGACGATTCTGGATAAATACAGGGACGAGGACCATAAAATTCAAGGTGAATGGTGGCCCGTCTCGGTATTCTGCTCGGCCTGCGGCAAGGACACTAC
>CAZHSK010000174.1:0-3435 GCA_964535235.1 uncultured Treponema sp.
TCATCCGACGATTTTACCGCTGTCATTCCTCTCGCGGGCTTTCTTCCTGTGCCTACCGCCTCGGTGCTCTACCAAACCAAGTTAGGTCAGTTCTACCTGGGAGGAGGATTACGAGCATATAGCTTCATCCTGGCCACCCTGGCCTATCCTTACCTGCAGGCCGAATTGTCCCTGGGCCATTTTTCCATCGACCTGGGCTTGGGTGGCCTTCTCCTAGGATATGTTTTGATGGGAGGAAAAAGCGGCTTGAATCCGGTAAACCTGATGCTTCCCGAGATCTCGGCGTGGTATGGCCTGGGAAAGAGAAGGCTTCTCAGAGCTGGGGCCGGAATCCTGGGCATCATACCTGTCGACCTGGATATCCAAGGCCTGCCGATTGTAGCGTATGGTGGATTTAAGATAGTGCTTTAGGCATCAATCCTCATTGAAGCTAAGCACTGTACATGGTATTCTGCCTTGTTATGCAGATGGATCTTTCCAGCCTCCTCTACTCTATTGACAGATCAGAACTCCTTAATTCCCCGGAGGGGGACCTTTCTCCCGTAAAAATAACAGGCATTGAGTACGATTCCCGCAAGGTTCTTCCGGGCAATCTCTTTGTCGCCCTTCCGGGCATTCACAGCGATGGCCATGATTTTATCGACGCCGCCATTACCAGGGGTGCTAAAGCGGTTCTCCACCAAAATGCCATTGCCCGAAAGGTTCCCGGTATAGCCTATGTACAGGTGATGGACTCCAGGCTCGCCATGAGCCGCCTGGCTGCCGCATTTCATCTCAGGCCCTCTTCCTCCCTGATCACCGTGGGAGTTACCGGCACCGAAGGCAAAAGCACCACAGTGTATTTGAGCTACCAGCTTCTCGGAATGGCTGGAATAAAAACAGGCTTCTTTTCCACCGTCATGTCCGACACCGGGGATGGAGAGAAGCCCAATCCCGAGCATCAGACTACACCCGAGTCCACCGCCGTACAGAGAATGCTCGCCCAGATGCGTGATTCCGGACTTAGCTGCGCGGTGGTGGAAGCCTCGAGCCATGGCCTGAGCACGCGGACCGCCAGGCTAGCGGACGTGGATTTCGATGTGGGAGTGATGACTAACGTGACCAGCGAGCATCTGGAGTTCCACGGAACCTGGGAATGTTATCGCTCGGATAAGGCCAACCTTTTCAGGAATTTGGACACTCACGAACACAAGAAGTCAGTACATAATTACCAAAGGACAAATTATTCTGGGATACCGAGTTTCGGCGTCGTCAACGCCGATGATCCCAGCGCTGAGTATTTCACTGGCTGCAGCTCTAAACCTACACTGTCTTTTTCAGTCAAAGGTAATCCTGCCAGCTTTACAGCCAGGGATATCCGCAGTGACGAACGCGGCACATCCTTTCTCATAGAAGGCCCTGAGGGCTTCCCTTTGTCATCATCTAAAAGACTGCCGTTGCTTGTGGATGCCAGGATCGAGCTGCCCGGTCAATTTAACGTGGGCAACAGCCTGGCGGCGCTCATTGTGGCCTCAGGCATCTCGGGCAAGCCCTGGCAGGATATCGTTCCCCTCCTTTCCCGGCTCAAGCCGGTACGGGGAAGAATGACGACTATCCGCAAAGGCCAGCCCTTCGAGGTGATCATCGATTACGCACATACGCCTTCTTCCTTCCAAGCCATACTCCCCCCCTTACGAGAACGCATCAAGGGGCGAATCTTCTGTCTCTTCGGCTCTGGCGGAGAAAGGGACAGGGAAAAAAGGCCCCGACAGGCAGAGGTGGCTTCGTCGTACTGCGACATCCTTCTTCTCTGCGACGAGGATCCCCGGGGCGAGGATCCTAAGGCTCTTCTGGAGGAAATAGCCGCAGGCTGTCCACGCCTGGAGCGGGGTAAAGAGCTGTTTATAATCCCCGACAGGCCTCAGGCTATACGCCAGGCTTTTACCATGGCCGGCCCAGGCGACGCCGTCCTCCTCCTGGGTAAGGGGCATGAGAATTCCATTATCTACGCAAGTCATACAATGCCCTATGATGAGGAAACCGAGGCTGAAAAAGCCCTCAAAGAGCTCGGCTATGAAGGCTGAGCAAAATCCAGCCCTGCGCAAGGAAATAGAATGAAAAAGCTAGCACTGCTCTATGGCGGAAAATCGGGGGAGCACGAGGTGTCCCTCATATCGGCGGCCAGCATAGTGAAGAACCTCGATACCTCCCGCTATGAGCTTATTCTGATAGGAATTTCCAAGTCCGGTGAATGGTTTCTACAGGAGAAGCCTCAGGCATTGGAAGATAACCTGTCCGGCTCCGTTCCGGCCGGCTCCGTCTCGGCTAGCTCCAATCAAGCTGGCTCTTCATCAGGCATGGAAGGTCTTCCCCCTATTCAGGGCGGCAGGAGAGTCTCGGTAGTGCCCGGAAACGGCCTTGCCGTGGAAGGAAAGCGAAAGGTCTGGGAAAAACTGGAATGCGATATTGCCTTTCCCGTCCTCCACGGCACCTTCGGCGAGGATGGCACGGTACAAGGTCTGCTGGAGTGCGCAGGTTTGCCCTACGTAGGCTCAGGCGTCCTGGGCTCGGCTGTGGGCATGGACAAGCAGATCGCCAAGGAACTCTGGCTCAGGGACGGCATCCCTGTGGTGGAATACCTGAGCGTGCGAGCTTCGGACATAAAAAACCCAAATTTCATGGAATCCCTCGTGCGAAAAATCGAAGCCCGTTTCGGCTGGCCCTGCTTTGTCAAGCCAGCCTGCTCCGGCTCCTCCGTGGGCACCGCCAAGGCTCAGGATAGGGAATCCCTGATTAAGGCCTTGGAAGAAGCCTTCCATTACGATGAAAAACTTCTGGTAGAGGAATTCATACCAGCGAGAGAAATTGAGTGCGCCGTGCTGGGTAACGAAGAACCCAAAGCCTTCGCCCCCGGCGAGGTGATTCCGGCTCACGAGTACTACGATTACGATGCAAAGTACAGAGACCCGGCGGGTGCCGAACTGCGTGTCCCAGCGGCCTTGAACCAGGTGCAGGAAGACACGGTCAGGTCCCTGGCTGTCAAGGCTTATAAATCCTGCGGATTCTCGGGAATGGCGAGAATGGATTTCTTCATCGACAAGCGGACAGGTGCAGTCCTACTCAACGAAGCCAATACGATTCCGGGATTCACCGCTATCTCCATGTATCCCCGGATGTGCCAGGCTGGAGGTCTGTCATATCCCGAGCTCATTGAAGAGTTAATCCGCTTGGGATTCGAGCGTTTTCGGGGCAGAAACGGCCTACGCTACAGTTACGACGTTTAGCAAACTAGGCTAAAAGCCGAGCGGCTAGCAAAGGCAGTACCGCGCTGTCAATTTTTGCATCATTATTCATAATAACTCTATAATTATAGATATTGTTGTGATTTAGCTTTTTTTATACTGGCCAGAATATCCAATCTGGTGTAGACTGGGAGCCTCACACAGCTGCCAATAA
>CAZHSK010000175.1:0-3427 GCA_964535235.1 uncultured Treponema sp.
AAAAAAGTATGAATTGGAAACCCGCAGCCTGAAGCCTTCCGGTGGCGAGGGGAGCCTTGGCTCCAGTAGCCGCCGGCTTCTGCCCATCAGCGATGTGATTCGACTTGCGTGAGAGGCTCGGGGATAAATCTTTTATAAAGGTCCAGCCCTGGGAGCCCTCCCCGAGGGCGGCGACTAGTGTCCGTGCCGAGTGGGCGAGGCTTAATGGGCCTATGATTCCCCGGGATGCAAAGAGGGTGCTTGCCCTCAAGGCATCCCTGCCCGATTCGGCAGAGGCGGTGGCCGAGAGGCAGTCCTGGGCAAAGGCGAGGGAGGAGGGTGATTTGCTAGCTATTAAAAAAGCTCCCGCAGCCGCCATGTCGGCAACGCGTTCGCTGAGGAGGGTAGGTATCTGGTAGAGGGCGCTGGGCTTGCCGCTCAACGACCAGGATGAGTAGTCGGCAAAGGCCTTGGTCAGGGATGAGTCTGCATCGTCCAACTCTAATGAATACTCGAGCTTTTGGATTTTAGGAAAAAAGAGACTGCCTGCCAGCCTGCCGGATACCTGCAGCTCCCTAGTCTCGGGGATGAAGCCTTCACGTTCAATCCTGATTGAGTAGCTTCCTGCGGGAATGTAGATTCGCTGCTGGCTGCTTCCCTTGTAGCTGTCGTTCACATAGACCGCTGCACTCGTTGGATTGCCTTCCAATTCCAGGTAGCTTCCGAATTTCCGAATGCCTGGGAGGATAAAAAGGAGGAAGAGGATTAAAAGGAGGCCTAGGGAGTATAGGATGGGGAGGTAAATCCGGGGCTGAATGCCGCCAATATTTCGCAATTTCACCTGGGCGCCATCTATGTCAGCCTGGGTGATTTTCTTTTCTTCCTTCATTTGCGGAAAGGGTATAGGATGCTCCAGACCTTGTCAACGCGGTGCCAACATGATACTTTCCTAACGATGAAGGCAGAGTCCCGGGCACAGGGTGCATTTTTTAGCAATTTCTCCCAGAAACTCCAACTTTTTACGGAATCCCTCCTTACCCGGCGGCTCAAGCGCAGGCTCAAGGAGAAGATGCGCCAGCAGAAGAGGAATGTAATCGTCGACTGGCTCTTTGCCATTTTATGGGCAGCCTCGGTGGTCCTCGTCATCAACCAGTACGTATTCCAGAATTACCGCATTCCCTCGGAATCCATGGAGAGAAGCCTCCTCATCGGGGACATGATCTTTGTAGACAAGCTTTCTTTCGGTCCCGAACTCCTTCCCGGCGTGGCCAAGCTGCGCAGTCCCATAAAGCCCCAGCGAGGGCAGATTATAGTATTCGAAAATCCCAGCTACCTTTCCAAAGGTCCGGCCTTCACGATCCTCCAGCAATTTCTCTATATGCTCAGCCTCACCCTGGTGGACATAGACAGGGATGAAAACGGAGAGCAGAGGGTTCACTATCTGATAAAGCGGGCGGTGGGATTCGAAGGGGACAGGATCAGGATACTCCAGGGAGAACCCCACATACAGCCCGAGGGAAGTTCATCCTGGTTTAGTGAAAAAGACCTTATGGCTCAGCTGGGACTGCCTTATCGGGCGGAGAGGTCGGTAAGCGCAGACAGCTATATCGAAATCGAAGGGGTGGGAAGGGCTTCGGCTTACAGGGAGGCAGGGCTTCCACTGACTCAAGTCTTGAGTTCCGCCAAGACTTCATACGCCTATAGAGACGCCTTCGGTTATGATATGGAGAGGGTATCGGTGCTTAGGGACATCAACCCCTCCAATCCCCGTATCGCGGCCATGGATAGACGCTATAGCATGGGATGGTACAGACCCAGGGGCAGAATATTCCCCATGGGCGACAACAGGGACAATTCCAGGGATGCCAGATACTTTGGGCCAGTGAACGTGAACAGAGTTCTGGGCAGGGCTCTATTCATCTATTGGCCTTTTGGAAGGGCGGGCCGAATCCGCTGAGTTTTCCGGCCTGACCTGCGGCATCCCGGATGCCGATGCTCTGGGAGGGGCTGATACAAGGTGGCTTTATTCTCCCGACACAGATCCTATACCGAGAAGGTTTTAGCGAAGCGCCGCAGAATCAGAACCCTGGGGAAGATTGTTCTCTTCTTTCTGCTGCTGGGTGTTATGAGGACCTTTTTCATACAATCCTTTACGCTTCGTTCTACGAACATGGAACCCAGCCTTTACAAAGGCAACAGCCTTCTCTCCTTTCCTCTTCCCCTGGGCGCCAAAACCCTTTTCGGGAAACTGCCTCCCTTGAGCAATCTGCGCCGGGGCGAGTTGGTCCTCGTAGATCCCGACCCCGTGCCGAACACTAGCTGGGCATTCAGAACCTGGGATAGCCTGGCACGATTTTTTACGCTGCAACGCTATTCTCCCTCCGCTGAGCGATATGGGAAGAATGAAAGCTCTCCCGGGGTCTACAGGGTCATCGCCCTACCCGGGGACAAGATACGGCAGAGGAATTTTGTGTACGAAATCCAGACTGGCAGCGGCGGGGCATATCTCACGGAGCATTCTCTAGCCTCCTCCCCCTATACTCTTCGTATCCCCGAAAAGGCCGAAGCCCCAGCCCTCGCACTTATGCAGGTGGAGGAGATGGAAATGGGTCCGGGCGAATACTTCGTCGCTTGCGATGACAGGAGTTACCTGGGTGGTTCTGCGCTCTGGGGACCCGTGGGCATCCAGCGCATCTCAGGGCGGATAATCGCCGTCTTCTGGCCGTTCAGGCATTTCCGCTTTCTATGACCTTGGCGGAATACGCAGCGGATAGAGGCTTTTTCGAGCCTCCTTCAGCCCTCTATATCCATATACCCCTCTGTGAAGCCCGCTGCGGCTATTGCGATTTCCATTCCTTCGCCAAACATGCCTTTCCCCCGGCGCTTCAGGATTCCTATGTGACAAGAATTCTGGAACAGGCAGAGGGTCTTAAGCGGCAGGGTAGCCTGGAGCCCGAAACCCTCTATGTGGGCGGAGGAACACCCACCGCGCTCTCACGCGATTCTTTCAGCCGGATTCTGGGAGGACTTGGCGGGCTTTTTAGAGAGGGGCTCAAAGAGTGGACCGTGGAAGCCAACCCCGAATCCCTTTCGGATGATGCTCTCAAGGCGATGTTGGATTCAGGGGTGAATAGAATCAGCCTGGGAATCCAGAGCATGGTGGATGGGGAACTGGAAAGCCTCGGCCGTAGAGCCAGGCTTGCTGACAATGCCACTGCCCTTCGCAAGGCAGTGGATTCAGGCCTGGAGGTCTCCGCAGA
Organism: uncultured Treponema sp.; assembly: GCA_964535235.1. Lineage (GTDB taxonomy): Bacteria > Spirochaetota > Spirochaetia > Treponematales > Rectinemataceae > UBA2256. Next base: position 3,240 of record CAZHSK010000175.1, read on the forward strand.
TCTCATGGCAGCCATTCCCGGACAAAGTGCGGAAAGCCTTCAGGACTCCCTCTCCTATCTCATTGAGTTGGGGCTAGGCCATATTTCTCTCTATGATCTTGTGCTGGAAAAGGGAACGCTTCTGGAAGCCCGGGTGAAGAGGGGTGAGCTGAAGCTCCCCGGCGAGGACGCTGCCTACGATGCCCGCA
>CAZHSK010000176.1:0-3425 GCA_964535235.1 uncultured Treponema sp.
AAGCCCACGGCCGCATCGCTGGCAGTATCGGGGTACCCTCTCTTTAAAACCTTGAGGCAGAGCTCCATGGCTTGCAAACATATCGACGCAGTGGCCAGAGGAACCTTGGTCGCCTCCATCGTCGCCGTCTGGATGGCCTTGGTTCTTGCGATACGCTCTTCTTCGGTACCCTTAGGCTGCTTATAGGCTTTCATGATGGCATTGAAGGCCGCAGTATCCTCATCAGCTTTGCCAAGCAGACTGCGCTTGAGTTCCTGGGATGCCTCCGCATAATCCCCCAGCTCTCCTGCCCTATCAGAAAAGGCCTTCTTACCTAGGCTGATATTGGCAGCCATGGCTCCCAGGGCCGCTCCTAGGGCACCTAAACAGGCCGATACCGTACCTCCTCCCGGGGCAGGGCTTGGAGACGAGACCTCGTCGATGAAATCGGCCAGAGGAAGATCTACAAGGGCATCCCTTTCGGAACAAGCCCATTCTATCACCTTGGCCTTCGCATCGAAGGATCCGCGACAGTCCAAACCAAGGCTGGCTACGGCCGCATTCACGAGTTCCTTGTCGGGCAAGCCGGGGCTGGCTTTCTTTTTTCTCTGGAAATGACGACCCGCTTCCACGAGGGCTGCAAGGGGCACAAGACCCACCAGCTCAGAACCCCGCAGGGAGAGTCCCCTGCGGGCAGCCTCTTCGGCCGCCGTTTCGTACACCATCCACAGCGGGCTTGTCCTGTAATCCAAAATGTTCATGGATACCTGGGCGCAATGCAGATCCTCCACATGCCATCCGATAGCCCTCACCGCCTTGAGGCGTCCGGGAATCCTCAGTGGAAGCCCCTTCTCATCCAGAACCGGGCTTCCATCGGCAGCCCTGGCCATGCGGCCGCTCTCCCTCAAGTCAAGGGCTATTTCCTTGGCCGCCTTAACATCCTCGGTGTTTAAATTGACATTATACGCCAGGAGAATATCCCTGGCTCCCGTGACGGTGGCCCCCCATGCAGGATCGAATCGGGCAGGACCGAAATCGGGCAGCCACTGGGGATCCTTAAGCTTTGCAGCGAGCCCCTCGTACTCCCCGGCCCTTATATCAGCCAGGCTACGACGTTCAGGCTTTGTCGCCGCTTTTTCATAGAGGTAGACCGGTATATCCAGCTCTGCCGCCAACGCCTCTCCAAACTCTCGCGCAAGGATTACGCACTCATCCATGCGTATGCCCGACACCGGCACGAAGGGACAGACATCCAGGGCTCCCATCCTGGGGTGGGAGCCTGTGTGGTTTCTCATGTCTATTAACGTACGGGCTTTGCGAGCGGCGGTGAGCGCGGCCTCCAAAACCGAGGCGGGTCTTCCTGCGAAAGTATAGACAGTTCTATTCGTGTCGGCCCCTGGATCCACGTCCAGAAGCCTCACGCCTTTTATCCCGGCGATAGAATCGGCTATGGCACCGATGATTCGGGCATCCCTGCCCTCAGAAAAGTTGGGTACGCATTCGACGATGGCATTGTCCGGCATCCCAGAGCTCCTGGCTATCAAACTGTAGCGCCCTAGTATAAACCATTGCGGCTTGTATTATTCTGACCGGGCTTTTGCTTGGATTCAAGGGTATCGGGATCGTTGATGCTTGTAAAAAGTTCCCAATCCGGGCTGAAGCGCCTTGCGACATACTCAGGTATACATCGATGCGGGAGATCCTCCAGAAGCCCGAAAAATGAGAGCTTTTTCCCCTCTCCGGCTTTTTTCTCCATTTTCTTTTCCAGGTCGGGTAAAATATTCCTGGAATAAAGCCCATGGAAAGGCTCTAAATAGCCAGATTTTTCAGCCAGGATCGCCAAGGGAGGCTCAAGCCCGCCCGGAGTTTTTTCTCCTGCCTGTTCTTTCAGATAGGAAAACCAACCCTGATGGAAGTACGGCATGTCGCAGGCCAGAAGATAGAGCCAGGATGCAGAGGTTTTTGAGAGGGCAGCATGGAGGCCCGAGAGGGGCCCATACCCAGGCATGACGTCCTGGGCAAATTCAAGGTCAAGACCTTTATAGATGTGGAGTTGAGGTCCTATAATCATCACCGGCAACCCAATGCCCAGGACATTGAGCGCGGCCCTCCTGCCGAGGGCTATCCCATGGAAGGGCAGAGTTTGCTTGTCTCGCCCCCCAAAACGGCGACTCTGGCCGCCTGAGAGTATAGCTACTGCATACTGCGTATCCAAACCCTTCCACCCCTTCCCATGCTCTGTGCTTGCCTCTGGTTCCTTTCTGCGGATAAAGTGTGGCCTATATGCTCACCGCGGCCCTGGACGATGCCGACTGGACAAGTCCTCCTGACGCAATGGAGTTCCAAATCCGCTATGGCGATTTAGTGGAGACTATAGCAGAGAACGTACAAGCTCTGAAGATATCCGGAGAAGAAAGATCGGCGGCAAGAACAGAAAAAGCTGTCCTTCTTTACATAATGGCACCGGGCATCGTCAATGTGATGCTCAATTATAAAATCTGCGTCGAGCACAACCTCCCCCTCCATCCCAGCGTCTACTACGAGCTCAAGGAAGCCAGAAAGTACAGAATCGATCATGGCCTGCCGGCCGTGGAAAAGGCCAACAGACTCTATCGGGAATCCATTGAGCTCGCTCGAAAAGCTTTGCGCCTGGACGACTCCTTCAAGGACCATAAAGCCGACTTTCTCTCCCGGCTTCCCGAAGAACTGAAAAGCTTTGTCTATACTGGCGTGAGGGATCTCTACACCTGGAGAGGCTCCCAGCCCGCATTGCTTCAACGCCTGACCAGCTCCCTGAAGGGCGATTTCGAGCCTGATATTATCGTGGCAGCAGCCCATGGAGCCATCATGCCCGCCCTTCTCCTGGCCGAACTGCTGGCGAAACCTCTTTATTTTATCCGCTTTTCCATGTTCAAACGCCAGGATGAAGAACCCATCGTAAGTTTTTCTGACAAGGCATGGCTATCGGCGTATGCAGACGGTAAAGCCCTTCTCTATGATGAGGATGTGGCGGGGGGTAGAACCTTGAGCCTCTTCTCCCACAGCATGCAAGCCCTCTTTGCCCAGACCAGGACAGCCTGCTCCATTCGCCACGCCGGCTCGGCCATCCGTCCCGACTACTCGGCTCGAACCTGGTGGGAGTAAAGATTTCTCGTCGCTTGACTTTTATCGATATTCCTATATAGTGGTTTTACTAAGGGAGAGGATATGGCTAACAGACAAAAGATTTCCTACGGTCCCTCAATACGAAGACTTCCCTCATATCTCCATATAATCCGTCAAGCCCAGCAGAACGGAGATGCATTCATCTCTGGAACCATCATCGCGGCGGAACAGAATCTGGAACCCATTCAGGTTCGCAAAGACCTGGCTATAACAGGCATTATTGGTAAACCCAAGAAGGGTTATCCGGTACACGAATTAATCGACGCCATTGAAAGCTACTT
>CAZHSK010000177.1:0-3412 GCA_964535235.1 uncultured Treponema sp.
TGCCTAAAAGCTTCAGGCAGTTTTCTTCGATGTGGGCGGGAGTGAGGCCGTAGGCCTTGAAAAGATCCGCCGGCTTGCCCGACTGGCCAAAGCGGTCCTGTATGCCCATGCGGCTAAACTTCGCGGCCGACCTACCCGCCAAGACTTCAGCCACCGCCGAGCCAAGTCCGCCTATCACCGAATGCTCCTCCACGCTCAAGACAGCCCCGCAGCGGTTGGCCGCTGCCAGCACCGCCTCGGAGTCGAAGGGTTTGATCGTGTGCACGTTGAGGACCGCCGCGCTGATTCCCTTCCCCGCGAGACTCTCGGCCGCACTTAACGCTTCCTTGACCATCAATCCTGTAGCTACGATGCAGATATCCTTTCCTTCCTTGAGCACATTAGCCTTGCCGGGAACAAAGGGAGTATCTGGCCCAGTGAAGGTTTCCACCACCGGCCGGGCTACCCTGATGTACACAGGCCCGTCAATCTCGGCGGCGGCGAAAACTGCCTTCCGGGTTTCGGCGGAATCGCAGGGCACGAAAATAGTCATGTTGGGCACTACCCTCATGAGGGCGATGTCCTCCACGCTCTGATGGCTGCCCCCGTCCTCGCCCACGGAGAGTCCGGAATGGGAAAGGCCGAATTTCACATTGGCATTGACATAGGCAATGGAATTGCGGATCTGCTCATAAGCTCGCCCGGTTCCGAAAAGCGCGAAGGTGGAGGCGAAGGGAATAAGCCCCGAGTGGGACATGCCCGCCGCGGCGCCCATCATGTTGGCTTCGGCCAGGCCGAAGTTGAAAAAGCGATCCGGATATTTGGCCTGAAAAAGACTGGTCATCGTGGCATGGGCCAGATCGGCGTCCAGCACCACCACCTTATCGTTTACGGCGCCCAGTTCGGCCAGGGCTTCGCCATAGGCCACGCGAAGTGATTTAGATTCAGCCATTCTGCCTTCCCCCTAATTCTGCCATGGCGGCGGCATATTCCTGGGCATTCAACGGCCTGCCGTGCCAGCCAGCATTGCCCTCCATAAAGGAAACGCCCTTGCCCTTCACCGTGCGGCAGCGAATAAACTTTGGCTTGCCCGAAACTCCAGCCGCCAAAGCCTCCGCGATAGCCTCTCTGTCATGGCCGTCCACATCGAAGCATTCGAAGCCGAAGGCCGCGAACTTGTCCGTCACATTGCCCAAGCCCATGACCTCGTCGTTGGCCCCGTCTATCTGCAGCCCGTTGTGGTCTAGGATAAAGGTCAGGTTATCCAGCTTATAGTGAGCGGCGGACATGGAAGCCTCCCATATCTGCCCTTCCTGGAGTTCTCCGTCGCCCAATACCGCGAATACGCGGTACTCGGCCTTTTTATATTTCGCCGCCACTGCCATGCCTACCGCTATGGATGCGCCCTGGCCCAGAGAGCCGGTATTGGCGTCCACGCCGGGGGTCTTGGCCATATCGGGATGACCCTGGAGGTGACATCCGTATTGCCTCAAGTTCCACAGATCCTCCCGGGGGTAATATCCCTTGTCCGCCAGAATGGCGTAGAGGGCGGGGCAGCCATGCCCCTTGGACAGCACCAGCCTGTCCCGGCCTTCCCATGTAGGATTCTCAGGATCGATCTTCATGGTTCTGTAATACAGCGCCATGAGAATTTCCACCGCGGAGAGGGAACCTCCCGGATGTCCCGACTGGCAGCGGTAGAGCATCTCTATGATGTCTCTCCGCAGCTGCACGGCTAAGCCGTCCAGAGTCGCGTCGCTCATTCTCGATTCTCCTTTAGCCTTTTACCGCTCCCGCGGTAAGACCTGATATGAGTCGTTTTTGCGCAAAGAAAAACATAATGACTACGGGAATTATGGTGATTATCCCCCCCGCGGTGAGCATGCCCCACTCGACCCCTAATTGGCCGATGAGGTTTTTGAGCGCGACGGGGATTGTCCTGTTGGCTTGGTTGGTGAACATGACCGCGAAGGTATATTCGTTCCAGGAAGTCATGAACACATAGGCTCCGGTGGCCACAATGCCTGGCATCAATATGGGCAGAATAATCTTGAGGAATGCCTGAGCCCGGTTGGCGCCGTCCACCATCGCCGCCTCCTCCAGGGAGAGAGGCAGGTCGTCCAGGAATCCACTCAGCAGCCAGATCGAAAATGGAATAGTAAAGGTCGTATACGAGAGAATGAGCGAAGCCGGCGTGTAGAGAATACCTATCTTCCTCATTATCGCGTAGAGCGGAATCAGTAAAAGCACCGTGGGGAACATGTTGTTCGTGAGGAACATGGACATGAGGAACTTCCTGCCCTTAAAACGATAGCGGGAAAAAGAATAGGCGGCTAAAACCGACACAGTCACCGAAATGAGGGTGGTGAGGGCCGCCACCAGAAGGCTGTTGCCCATGGGCTTTAAAAAGTTGTATTCGCTAAAAAGCCTTTTATAGGATTCAAAACTGGGCATTGCCGGCCAATACGTGACGGTTTGGCTGTAAAGTTCGGCGCTGGTTTTTATGGAAGTGACAAAGGTCCAGTAAAAGGGAAAGAGGAGAAATACTATGAAAGCCGCCAAGAGAAGATAAGAGAGAAGGCTTTTAGTGAGGGCAAAACCGCGCTTTTTCATGCCTTGCCCTCCTGGTTCTGGAACATTGTCTTGAGGTAGCGCACCGCCACGGTGGCGAGGGCCAGGGTGAGCATGATGGAAAGAGTAGCCGCGTAACCCAAATTGAGGGAATTGCCCTTGTTGAATATGTAGACGCTCAGGGTTTGGGTGGCGTAGGCAGGCCCTCCTTCAGTGAGGTTGAAAATGACGTCCACCGAGTTGGCTACCCAGATTATTCGCAGCAGGGTGGTTACGTAGATGACACTTTTTAGCGATGGCACGGTGATAAGAAAAAATTTCTGCACCCCATTGGCCCCGTCCACATCGGCGGCATTGTAAAGCTCGTCGGGAATGCCCTGGAGCCCCGCTAAAAGCATGAGGGCGAAGAAGGGTATGCCCTGCCAGACTATGGTGAGTATCACGGCGGGAAAGGCCGTGGCTTCCTGGGCCAGGAAGGGCATGGCTTCCTCTATGAGCCCCAGTTTGAGTAATAGATCGTTGAGAACTCCGTAGTTACCGTCGAAAATCCATCTCCACATGAGGCCGATCAGAACGCCCGGCGTTACCCAGGGAATGAGGCTCAAGGAGCGCACGATTCCTCGGCCCGGGAACTTCTTGTTAAGTAGTAAGGCCAGGATGAAGCCAAAAACAAACTGCAACCCTACACCGGCTGCCACCCATACTATAGTCTTCCAGAGTGCCCGCCAGAATAAAGGGTCCTGGACTACTTCAACGTAGTTCTTGAAATTATTAAACCCAATGCTGCTGGGCCGCCTCAGGTCGTAGTTCTGGAAGCTCATCAAGAGTGCGTTGATCACCGGCACAAAGACTACGGTGAGCC
>CAZHSK010000178.1:0-3328 GCA_964535235.1 uncultured Treponema sp.
CTCGTGGCTTTTTTCTTGGATACAATATCCCTGATCTGATCGAATACTTCCCTGTTGAGTACCTTGAGCGCCTGGTCCTCCAACTCATCCTTGAGCCAGGAAATACCGAGCCTGTCAGCCAGGGGAGCGAAGATATCCAAAGTCTCCGCGGCTATTGTCTTCTGTCGATCCTCGGGGAGCCAACGCAGGGTGCGCATGGAGTCCAGCTTGTCCGCCAGCTTGACTATGATAACCCTTATATCGCCAGTCATGGCGAAGAGCATTTTACGCATGGTCTCCGCTGCCTGAACCGTCTTGTTCTTTGCCCTGACGGTGGAAAGCCTGGCAACTCCTGCTACGATCATGGCTGTTTCGGATCCGAATAAATCAGCTATAAGGTTGTCCGGCGAGGCGGCGAGAGCCTTTATCCTGATTTCTCGCTTTTTTTCCTCGCTTTTCTTATCCAGCCGCGCAGTTTTTCTCGCCTGGGTTTTGCTTTGAACTAATTCTGCCTCGCGGGCGAGAGCAGTGCTTTCCTGGGCTTGCTGTTCATTCTCCCTGGATGGTGCCTGAGTCTCTTGGGAAGCCTTGTATCCGGAGCTGCGGTTTTCGGTGCAGTCGTGAACCAGGGCAGCGATTATGGAATCCATATCCAAGCCCATATCCAGCAAAGTGGAGGCAACACGGAGATCATGAGCCCAAGCAGGCTCGCCGGAAGCCCTCAGGGCAAGGCCGTGACGGTCCTTGGACCACTGGAAGGCTCGTGAGATGAGTGATTCACCTTCGGCCCCGAAGAGTTCTTTGGATTTTACAAGAAAATTTTCGACAGACTGGATGCTCGCCTCGTCCATCTCTTCCTCTCTATTAGGCCAGTATGCCCGATGTTACCCTGGGAAGTCCCGCCAAATCTTTCCAAATTTTGATATCGCGAAAGCCTTCCTTCTCGAACATATCACGAACCTGATCGCACTGCAAAGCATCGGTTTCTATTAAAAGAAACCCGCCGGGTTTTAAGCGCCCAGGTGCCTGGACTATGAGCCTTTGGACAATATCCAGTCCGTCGGGACCTCCATCCAAAGCAAGGGCGGGCTCAGCCCAGCCTTTGGCCATAAGACCTGCGGTTTCTGCGCTGCTTACATAGGGGGGATTGGCGACTATCAGGTCGAAACGGCTTTGGGCGTGGTTCTCGACGCCAGGGCTGATGATGCCAGAGCCGACATCGAGATCGGCAAGCAGGTCGGACCTGAAATAAGTAAGTTCTTTACCGAGAATCCGAAGGCTATTGTGCCGAGCCACATGGAGCGCATCATCGGAAATATCCGACCCACAGATCTTCCATGCAGGTCTTTCTGCGGCTAGAGTTATGGCTATAGCCCCTGAGCCTGTGCAGACGTCGATCACGGAAAAAGTATCTTCCATTACTTCGGCTGTCCGGGACTCCATTATGCGAGCGAGGCGTTTATCGCCTAGCTCGAGCGCGGCGGACACCAGTGTTTCAGTATCAGGCCGAGGAATGAGAACCCGCCGGTCCACAAAAAACTCCCTGCCGTAGAATTCCTTTTTCCCAATTATAGAAGCCACACTTTCCCCTGTGAGACGCCGTGCCCAAGCTTGTTCGAATTCCAAAGGAATCGTGGTATTGGATTCACTCAGAGCGGCGAGGAGTCTGTCACGGGAAATGCCTAGACAATGAGCGAGAATGAGGCTGGCATCCAGAAATGGCGTTTCGCTGTTTCGGTTTTCGGCGGCGCGGAGTGCCAGGAATTCCCCGTAACTGTGAACCTCTGAGCGAAAGGACATTAGAGTCCCTCGTCGAGCGCCTTCTGCCTCGCGTCCAGAACCAGGGCGTCCACCAGCTCGGCTATATCGCCTTCCATTATCAGATCGAGTTTGTACAGCGTTAAATCGATTCTGTGATCGGTGAGCCTGTTCTGGGGGAAATTGTAGGTGCGTATCCGTTCCGAACGCTCACCTGTGCCAACCTGGCTCTTTCGCTCCGCCGAGCGCTCGGCTTGAAGCTTGGCGTCTTCCATCTCGAAAAGCCTGGCACGCAATATTCGCAAAGCCTTGGCCCTGTTCTTTATCTGGCTCTTCTCGTCTTGGCAATGGACTACAAGCCCTGTCGGCAGGTGGGTTAGGCGCACCGCCGAGTCGGTGGTATTAACACTCTGCCCACCCGGGCCACCGGAGCGCATGACATCGACCCGTAGATCCTCCGGCCTGATCTCGATCTCGGTTTCTTCCACTTCAGGAAGCACCGCCACGGTAACGGCGCTGGTGTGAATTCTTCCAGAACCTTCTGTGGTAGGCACTCTTTGCACCCTATGGACGCCCGATTCCCAGCGCATTTTCTCATACACCGAATCACCGGTGACAGAAAAAATAATTTCCTTGAAGCCGCCCAATTCGGTGGCGTTTTCGCTCATTATTTCGACGCGCCAGCCCATGGAGTCTGCGTACCTGGAGTAAACCCTATAGAGGTCGGCGACGAAGAGCGCGGCTTCATCGCCTCCGGTGCCTGCCCGGATTTCCATGATCACCGGGTTGTCTGCCAGGGGATCCCTTGGCGCTAAAAGCTCATGCAAGGCTTTTTCTAATCCTTCCCTTTTAGACTCGAGCAACTGCAGTTCTTCCCTAGCCAGGCTGAGCATTTCGGAATCGGATTCGGCGCCTAGCATAGCCTGGGCATCGGCAATCTGGGATAAAAGCCCATCAAAGCGCTTCTGAGCCTCGTCGATTTCACTAAGATGAGCCCTCTCGCGCATCAGCTCCCTGTAGGAAGCCTGATCGCGGAAGACTTCTGGGTCTGCTGCCTGTTCATCAAGTTGGTGCAAGCGTTTGCGTATTGTTTCTATTCTATCATTCACCCTTCGATGGTACTCCGGCAAAGGCTATCGCTTCAAGAAGCCGAGCCGGTGGCCTTGCCGGTCCGCGCCAGTCCAAGTATCATATCGGACTATGTTGGATTTTAAATTTATCAAGGACAATCTCGGCGATGTAAAAAAGAATATCGCCGATCGATACATGGATGCGGATGCGAATCTTGTGGTTTCCCTCTACGACGAGAAAATCAGCCTTCAGCGCGATGTTGAGGAGTTGCGGAAAAAGCGGAACGACAACGCCTTGGCTATGAAAGGCAAGCTCGATCCGGATACCCGAACAGCTAGAATCGAGGAAGGCAAGCTCCTCAAAGATAAAATTTCAGAGGCAGAAACCCGCCTGGCCGAGTTGGATCAGCGCCTTAGCGTCGAGGGAGCAAAAATCCCCAACATGGCCCACCCCGAGGCCCCCCGAGGCAAGGAAGACAAGGACAACCTCGAGGTCAAACGCGTGGGCGAACCCACAAAAT
>CAZHSK010000179.1:0-3317 GCA_964535235.1 uncultured Treponema sp.
AGAAGCCCCGGGGAATAGTTTAGTGGCCATGGAATCTCGTACCGGATTGGCGGTGGGTACCCAGTCACCCTCTGCCTTTCTACAGACACAGAGCAAGTCCTTCAGATCGATGCTCTGCCCACCCGAGTTGAAGATATAGCTTTCTCCTTCGGCTCCCCGGCGAATCAGGAGGTTTTCTCCTGCCTTATCAAGGTCGATAATGCTTATCGGATACGCTGAAACTAGGCTCACAAGGTTTATGGAGTCCACAAAGTAATTGACTTTGGGAAAATCGTCTTCCAGTAAAGCTTGAAGAAGGTACTCGCTGGAAGGTTTGGCTCTGCCTGCCGGTTTATAGCTGCCATAGCGCAGCAGGGAGCGCAGGGCGGCTTTTCGCTCGGGCGAGACTAGGGTCTCGCCCTTTGATCGGGCTGCCTCGAGTGCTTCGATGTAGGGCTTGAGACTCGGTGATACAGCAGAGGCGGGTTGGTCGCCGGCAACATTCTCCGCATAGTTCTCCCAGCCATAGTTCCAATTCAAGCCCTTGGCCTGAACGAGTCCAAGACGCAGATTTTCCAGACCAAAATCTTGAGTGATTGTTATATCGAGCTTCAGTATATGCCTCCTTTCATATGTTTTACCGCTTTGCAAAAGTGGATTTTATATACTACTCTATCCTTCAGGAGGAACTCCACCGTGCTCAGATTTCTCAAGCAGCCTATGATGAGAAGGGTCCTCTACTCCCTCATCCCCCTTTATCTCTACGGGCTGTGGATGTATGGCTACAGACTCCTGCTGGCCGCCGTCGTGGCCTTTGTGTGCGGGGTTGGTACCGAGTGGCTTTTCGAAAGGAAAAAATCTGGCAAGGTAAGCGAGGCTGTCCTCGTTACCTGCGCCCTCTACGCCCTCGCATTCCCGCCCAAGACACCACTGTGGATAATCGGCGTGGGAATTATATTCGCCGTCGGCTTGGGCAAGGGCGTTTACGGAGGCTTCGGCCGCAATATTTTCAACCCCGCAATAACCGGCAGAGCCTTTGTGTACATATCCTTTGCAATCGTCCTCTCCGCCTCCTACACTAGTTTTGGGGCCTTTGGAAGCAACGCGGTGGACGTGGTAGCGTCGGCCACTCCTTTAGGGCTGATGCGCGCCGGCCAAGAGGTGAAGCTGAGTTCCCTGCTATTCGGCCTCCGCTCAGGCGCTATGGGCGAAGGTATGGTGCTCCTCGTGGCCGCGGCGGCGATTTACCTCATCGCCACAAAAACCGCCAGCTGGCGCATCATGCTCGGTTCAGTAGCCGCCGCCGCGGCCCTCAACGCAGCCCTCTATTTCGGCGGTGTTGCAAGCGCCCTTCCCATGGAAAGCCTCTTGGCCGGCTCCTTCCTCTTCGTCACTGTCTTCATGGCCACCGATCCGGTGTCGGCCCCCAAAAAGCCTAATGCCCATTTCGTCTATGGAGCCCTCATAGGCGCCACTGTCGTGATTATTCGAAGCTTCGCAGCCTTCCCCGAGGGCACCAGCTTCGCCATTCTCTTCGGCAACACCTTCGCCATCCTCATCGACATGGCCTTCGATACCAACAAAAAACCCGCGGCCAAGGCGGCGGGAGGCGCGAAATGAAGCTGAAAAAAGAATCGATCGGCTATGTTGTAGTCTTTACCTTTATTGCCTGTGCCCTGTTCGTCGCAGTCCTCGCTGTGGCCAATCAGGCGACCATTGGACAGGTGGAAGCCAACCGGCGCTATGCCTCCCACTACGCCGTCCTCAAGGCCTTCGGCCTTGCCGACCAAACTACCTCTAAGGCCGATGTCGAATCCGACTACCTAAACCTCGTGAAAGAGCTCCCCGAGCCCGCTCCTGGTATGGCCGCTTATTCCACGATAATCGAAGGCGATACTTTTGTGGGGGTAAAGATCACGAACGCAGGTTTATGGGGCCCGATCACGGCCATTCTGGCCGCAGATCCCCTGGCTGAGCGCGTACGGGGCTTCGAGCTTCTGGACCAGCAGGAGACGCCAGGCCTTGGCGGACGCATCGGCGAACCTTGGTTCAGCGCCCAGTTCGCCGGCGAAAAAGTAGGCGCCGATGGAAAAATCGCCGTCACCCAGGGCAGCGGTAAGGGCGATCCCGATAAGGAAAATTCCAGGGTGGATGCCGTCACCGGCGCAAGCCGAACCTCGGATTTCGTGCAGAGCCTGGTAGCCAACGCTCTTGCCACCGTGAAGCAGATTGGAGGAAGCCTATGAGCGCCATGAGCCCCGCCAAAAAAGTGTTCAAGGACGGACTCTGGACCAATACTCCCATATTCGTTCAGGTGCTGGGCATCTGCTCTACCCTCGCCGTCACCAACAATCTTCGCAATACCCTGATAATGGTTCTCGGTGTCACTTTCGCCACGGCTATGGGTAGCCTGACCCTCTCCTTTATCAAGGACTTCATGCCTCGCAAGGTGCGCATGATTATCACTGTCCTCATTCACTCATTCTACGTCATCATCGTGGACATTCTCCTGAAAGCCTATGCCCCGGCCATTTCCAAGCAGCTGGGACCCTATGTCGGTCTGATCATCACGAACTGCATACTGATGGGCCGCGCCGAGGCTTTCGCGATGAGCAACAAACCCTGGCTTTCCTTCCTGGATGGCCTGGCTAATGGCCTCGGCTACGGCTGGGTGCTCGTCGGCCTGGCCCTCATCAGGGAATTCCTTGGTTTCGGCTCTGTCCTCGGTTTCAAGGTTGTAGGCGAAAACTTTACGCCTTGGACAATCATGGTGATGGCGCCTTCGGCTTTCTTCCTTGTCGCCCTGGCTCTCTGGGCGGTCAACGCCTACAAGGCTAAAGCCGAAGCCGCAAAGAAAGGAGCGAAGTAACATGAACGCACCCAGTGTAGGACTTCTACCTCTTTTCCTGGCTAGTATTCTGACGAGCAACATCCTCCTCGCGAACTTCCTTGGCACCTGTTCTTTCATCTCGATTTCCAAGGATTTCAAGAGCTCGATGGGCTTGGGTATCGCCGTCACCATGGTGATAGGCCTCTGCTCGGCTATCTGCTGGGCAGTGCTCAACTTCCTTATCAGGCCCTTGGGCATCGAATATCTATCCTTTATCATTTTCATCATCGTGATAGCCGGCGTAGTACAAATGCTGGAGATGATCATCGACCGTTTCTCGCCCTCCCTCTACATGGCTCTGGGCATTTTCCTTCCTCTCATCACCGTCAACTGCGCTGTTCTCGGCGTCATTCTCTTTATGCAGATCCGTAGCTACAACTTCCTTCAGGCTATCGTCTTCGGCTTCGGCTCGGGCGCCGGCTGGTGGCTGGCCATAATGCTTCTGGCG
>CAZHSK010000180.1:0-1760 GCA_964535235.1 uncultured Treponema sp.
TCGCTATTGGAAGCGGGGGCTTTATTCCCGCCCGCATTCTGCGCACCTTTCTCGGGGCACCCATCCTAGCCGTGGGAATCGCCTATTACGATGCTCACGACAAGCCCAGTCAATCACCCCGCAAGGTGCAGTGGATCGAAGAGGCCGAACGCCAGCTGGCGGGAAAGCGGATTCTCTTGGTGGATGAAGTGGATGATTCACGCACCACGCTGGAATACTGCATCCAGGAATTGCTTCGCCATCATCCGGCTTCCATAGCCGTCGCGGTCATCCATAACAAGAACAAGCCTAAAAAAGCCTCAATACCTCCCGAAGTGGCCCTCTACATCGTCGGCGAGGAGCTAGAGGACGTCTGGATAGTCTACCCCTGGGACGCCAAGGATATAGAGGAGCACGACAAGCATACGAGCAAGGCCGCCCAAGTATCCTGAGCGACTTCTCTACCAACAAGCTTCGAGGAACTTGTTACAAGGTGAAGGCACAGCCTAGGGTCAGCTGCAGATCCTGGATGGCCGCCGCCGTGGCGATATTGCCTGGGAAGGCAATATGGACATAATCGGCCTGGGCATAAAACTCGGTATTCTTTCCAAGTTTATAGACGCCTTTCAATCCCACCACCAAGGTTTGGCTTTCGCTGTTTCTCGCAGTCTTAGCATTAAGATCCCCATTGTTCTCGGTGACATGGCTGGATGTGGGCGTGGTTTGGACATCGGGCGCGCCGTCATACTGATCGCCCCAGACCGTCCACTTGTCGTGGGTGCCATGACGCATGAAGAATAGATTGGCCTCGACGCTCCAGGCGCCGAATTCCCTGTAGCCTCCGTTGACATTGTACACAATGGCATCGCCGCCGTACTCGTAGCCCAGGAACTGCTCTGTATAGGTAACGCCGAAATGGTTGGAGAATTCCCTCAAGGCCACCACCCAGTTGATCCCGTACTCGCCCAAATCCTGATCTCTGTCCCCCATATCGCGTAAATAGAGGAAGGGATCGGTCCTGGCCCACTCGACGGAAGCATGGAGCATGCCCCTTGCCAGAGGATAGGAGGACTTGAGCCCCGCCATAAAGCCAAAGCCATTGGGGAGAGCCCCTGGATCCACTCCTGGCTTGGGCTCGCCGGGGAGGCGGAATTCGTCCACAACCACCTGTCCGTAGACATTGAGATGTTTAATGGGTGTGTAGTCCAATTCCAGACTGAGCATGGAGTTGGCATTGCCCCTTATGTAGTAGTTATGAAAAATAGCCGTAGGACTCAAGACAAATAGATCGATCGTATTGTCCGTAGACTGATACATGATAGCCTCGGTGAGGGCTATCCCGGCCTTGTCGCTAAAAAGGCGCCACTCCAGCCTGTGGCCGATAAACATGGATAGCCCGCTCAGGGGCGTATCTTGGCTGCCTGAATTTCTAAAATTTCCGCTGCCATCGATCACTGGGTAATAGCCCGAGGGGTGGGGGAAAAATGAGCCTAGAAAACTATATTTAAAGTTATCTGTATAGCCTGTAAGCTTTCCCATATTGTGGTAGAGCAACTGATCGCCGATCATAAAATTGCCGCTCTCCCCCGGACCCCAGGAAAGCCTGTCCCTTCCAATCTGTAAATTCCATCCCCTTCCTCCAGCCGAGCCAAAGGCCCGGGCGGGAAAGTTGAAGTCCAGATCTGCCATTACTGCCGGAGGCACGAGGGGTATGTTGGTAGTTAGCGCATTTGCTCCCCATAGAGGGGATGTGGCCCCTTCGGCTCCCGTGAAGGCGCTGT
>CAZHSK010000180.1:1770-3316 GCA_964535235.1 uncultured Treponema sp.
GAAGCCCCGAATCCACTGCTCTTCCCTGGTAAAGTCCTGGGTGTTGGCATGGTAGTAAGCTTCGGTTGCTGCTTTCAGCGTAAAACGGTAACTTTTGTTTTCACTCTCCAAGGCGCTGCGGGCGTATTCGTAGGCTGAGGTTGCACCTTCTGAGAGGGCGCCCTCATCGATTTTATCCAGCATCATCTGCAGTTCGTCAGAACTCCATGGACCGGTACTGGAGGGAAGGGCGAGACCCTGTTCGAGGTAGAGGGCTTGTATGGCCTTGTAGATATCGGAATTCACGGGATGGATTTTCTGCATATTGGATTCTCTGCCAGCTGCGCCGAGAGCCACTATGCAGGAAAGGCACAGACATGCGAAGGCCATGGTTTTCTTCATGTGATCGGTCCTTTCCTGTTGGGTTTATTATCTTGGACTATACCACGTAGGCTAGGCATTAACCACCGCTCATAAGGTGGTAGAGCTCCACCTCGTCTCCATCCGCCACGAGCGCGGACTCTCTTTCATCACGTTTTACAAGGACGCCGTTGATCCTGGTAATGATATTGGGAAAGCTGTAACGCTTGCGGCGCAGGATTTCCGCTACCGAAAGACTCGCCTCGGGGAATTCGGCATCAGCGAAGTTCAGCCGTATCTTCATAGGCCGATACTAGCCGTGGATGGGAAATCTGTAAATATGGGGCTAGCTTTGAATAATTATTCTTTTTGCGCTGTATCTTTATTGGTCTCTCTCAGGGTGAATTATTGACATGGAACAAAGCTTTGCCGTATTCTGCCACCAGTATTCATATCGATCGCGACTAGATCGCAAGAATCGACATAAAGGAGCTACACATGAAGAGATCCTGGTCTTCTGCCATGGCATTCCTTCTGCTGGCAGCCATCGTGCTGCTAGGTTCGGCTGGCTTATCTTCCTGCGCAAAAAAACCCACCAAGGTAGTCGTCGCTTCCGACGCCACCTGGCCTCCCATGGAGTTCGTGGACGAGAACAAGAACCTGGCGGGATTCGATATCGACCTGGTCAATGAAATCGCCAAAGCCCAAGGTTTTGAGGTTGAGATCAAGAACACAGCCTGGGACGGCATCTTCGCCGGCCTGGCCGCCGGAAACTATCAGGCCATCGCTTCCTCGGTCACCATCACCGACGAACGCAAGGCCACCATGGACTTCTCCGAAGGCTACGTCAACGCCGGACAGGTTCTCGTGGTGCGCAAGGAAACCGAGGGTGTCACCACCCTGGCCGACCTCGTGGGCAAGAAGGTGGGCGGCCAGATCGGCACCACCGGAGTCATCGAAATCGGCAAGGTTGCCGGTGTAGAGCTCAAGACCTATGACGAAATTGGCCTGGCCTACGAAGATCTGGCCAACGGCAATGTAGACGGCGTCGTGGCTGATTCCCCCATAGCCGCGGATTTCGCCCTCCAGAACCCCAACTACAAGGACAAGCTCATGATCGTAGGCCAGCCCTTCACCGATGAGTGGCTGGGTTTCGCGGTCAAGAAAGGCGACGAGAAAACCCTCAAGCTCTTCAATGAAGGACTTG
>CAZHSK010000181.1:0-3294 GCA_964535235.1 uncultured Treponema sp.
GGCCCTCATGTAGTTCTTGCCCTGGACGAACTTGCTGATATCCCAATTGGGGGTGTTGTAGGCGCCTATGCCGTAGGTGACCTTGGGATCCTTGGGGGTGATGGTCGCGCCGGAGGCAGAGGCGAAGTAGTGGGTGGAATAGCCCAGTGTGTGGGCGGCGAAGTTGAGATAGCCGCAGGCCATGCCGGTGTCGAAGTAGGACATGGTGGTCTGCAAGTACAGTGCCTGGGCGCTGTAGGGAGTCTTGTGGTTGGCTGGATCGGCGGCCTGGTCGGCCAGAATGAGGATGGTGACAGTGCCGGGGGCAGTGGCGCCTGGCCAGGCCTTGTGGCCGATAATGCCTTCCTGCTCGATAGGGTCGCGCACGACGATAAAGAAATATTCGTTCCAGTTTACCGCGGTCTGGGTTTCGCAGGCGAAGCGGAGCATATAGGCCAGCTCTTCGTCGCTGGGGGCATCCGCGGGATTCTGAGACCATGAACCATTGTTCACGGTACGGATAAGCGTCTTGTTTTCCTTGGCCCAGCGGTCGAGATCGAGGGCGAATTTGCCGTCCTGGGACCAGCCGGAGAGCAGAGTCGCGAAGGTCATCGCGATCAGGAGGGAAACACGGACGAGTGTTCTCATGAATAGGACTCCTCATAATTAAAATGGTAATTCATTTTCCCGGATGGTCGCGTCACTGTCAAGACTGATTAAGTTAAAATTTATAGATATTATATAATTTATATATAGTGAAACGCGCAGTAGAAATTGTTAGCCCGCGATCTGAATAATGAGGAAGAGGAGAAACAGCGATGCGAGGATGAATTTGCTTAGCCAGACACGCGCCTCAAACCAATCGGCGATGGGTTTTATCGCCTTGCCGCTCCAGGCGAGCGCGAAGAGGGCTGCCAGGGGCAGTATGAATCCGGTATTGTAAAGCGCTAAAAGGCCTAACCCTTGGCCGGAGTCGCCCTTTTTCACCATCCAGGCGATGACAGGCAGGTAGACCTGGCCTGTGCAGGCTAATTCGAATATGGAAACAGCTAATGCTGTAAGCGCAGTGCCCCCAACGAGGAAGCCCATGGTTCTTTGTCTGCGTATCATGCCATGGATTCGTAGGCGTAAGGCTTGGGGCAGTACAAGGGCCATGTCCTTGCGGCGACCTTTCAGGTCCAAGATGCCATCCCTGATGTTCGCGACTGCAAGGACGGCTAAAATGAGAGCCAGGAATACGCGCATTATCCTGGCGAAGGCTGCGAAGCCGGACAATGCGCGCAGCGATGCGAAGAGACCCAGGCCTAAGGCAAAATAACTTGCAAATACCGTGAGGGTATATACAGTTCCAATGACCAGAATCTCGCGCTTATTTTTCCCCGCCAGTCCGAGAAAAGAAAGCAGGAAAAGCAGGGTAGAGAAGGCACAGGGATTTATGCCGTCGGCGAGGCCTGCGAAAAAAACGGGGATTGCGGAGAGCGTGGGAATGCCGGGGGCATCGTCCTCGCTGGCAAGCTGTGAGGAATCTGTAAAACTGCCCTTTGCTATGTCTGCAAAGCCTTTGCGAATCGCAGGCAATCCTTGGAATATGTACGAGCCAATAATAGCTACTGGTGTGGCGCTCAACGCGACTTCTTTCTCTTCGAGAATAGCGAAAAGACGGCTCATCGACTCGCTATCCAGTATATCGTAACTTGTAACCGAGAATGAAACTCCATGTGGTTTACCGATTTCAGTCAGTTCTTCTTTCAAAAAATCATCGCAGCTTTTACATGAGAGATCGGCATAATATTCTATATCGATACTTCTAAAATCGGCCAACTCTTCTTTACTCGTATCGCGTTGTGTGACTTTATAATCGCTATTGAACGAAGCAAGATCTGAGAGGGTATCATTATTAAAACTATCGAGGATCACAGTTAGTTTTTTCAATAGATTTGCCTGGTTGGGGAAACTCACCGTCGCTGCAAGCCTGCCTTGCGCATCGAAGAGAATCAGATAGGGCACCGAAGGTATGCGGTATGCTGACACGATTCGCTCATCGTTGGCTTTGAAGAGAGGGAATCCGAGCTTTAGCTTTTCGTGGAAAGGTTTGAGCTTGTCGAATATAGCTGGGAGGCCTGAAGGCAGACCTATGCCGATTATGGCAGCCTCGGATTCGTTATCATTTTTACCGAGTCTCGCTGCCCTGTAGTGTTCCAGTTCTTTAAGTTCCTTTTCGCAGTAGCTACAGGTTGTCTTGAAAAATGCGAATATAGCCTTTCTATTGTTGAGAAAAGAAGAATTCCTGGAAAAGGAAAGGTCGGTTGAATTTCCTTCCTGATCCTCCATGCGATCGAAGCCGAAGGCGGGCAATGTTGCCGCAGGGCTTGAAGCTTGCAGTATATGTGCGGCAATGCTTTTCATAGCAAGGTTTTGTTCTTCTTCCCATGAAAGACGCCCTGGAGTGAGCGCCCAACGTGCGTACAGCACCGCATCCTGGAGGGGGGCTGAATCTTTTTCGTCCAGCCGCTGGTACAAGAGAGTGCGGAATTGCTCAAGCTTCGTATCTTGAGCGGCCAAAGGTGAGGAAGATAAAAGGATAAGTAAAAGAATTAGAAACGCCCGTTTTCCAATGGACGTCGGCTTATGTAGTATCATGATGATCCCAATGCAGGGCGATGAGTATATAAATGGCTACCGGTCGACTTTGAGCGGTAGCCGTAAACGCGCTTTGTTTTATAGCGAAATCTTGTTCAATTTACCAGTTCGCCGTCCATGAGGTCGCAGAAATCTTGCATTTCTGAGGCCGTTGAATCCTTACTGTAGAATGTAACCGACGTATCGTAGGCACTATTGAGGTATTCACAGCCTTTGTTAGCTTTATACGAGGTCGGGCAGCTTCCCTTAGTATAATCTACTAACTCGAGCACATCGATCAGATCAGCATCATTCGTTTCGATCTGAATGCAGGATGTTTCGTCTTTCCAATGATAGGCTTTACCACCAAGGGAACAGCCGAAGACGAGCAAGACCGCGAGCAACAGAATTCCCACCGCAAAGATTCTTTTCATTGAAGAGTCCTCCTGAAAAATTTTTTAACTTTTTTTATATACAAGGAACGTTTACCCTTATTAGAATGGCATCCAATTCAAGAAACGTCAATAAATATTATCTTAGTAAACACTTGGTAATTAATTCAATAAATATGATCAGCGAAGCACAGAGTCACGATGCCCGGCATCTTGCGTCCATGCTGTTTGTGAGTATAGGATTCGGGCTATGGAATACGCGGTAATAACGGCTGTCGGAGCCGACAGAGTCGGAATAATGGAT
>CAZHSK010000182.1:0-3288 GCA_964535235.1 uncultured Treponema sp.
ACGGATTCTTATACCCCTCACAGAAGTCTCTCCAATACCCCGGTACATCTCGGATTTAGAGGGTGAGACCAAGTTTTTATCAGCCATTTTTATGATGTAATGCTCCAGTCTCAGATTGACGATGGGCGATTCAGGAAGTCCTACTATGAACCCGGCGGATGCCCTGCAGCCCGTGGCCACAAGATTGGTCACCAGGATATTCCTCATGCGTGGAGTCAGTGGGCTTAATTCCTGGGTATCCTGGGAAAAGAGCGTAGCAGCTTCCGATTCCTTGGCGCCGCATTCGTAGTAGAGATTGATAGTAAGCGGAGCCAGTGTATTCTCCATGACGAGGTTTCTGAAAGACAGGTTCTGCACCAATCCGCCCCGGCCCCGCCTGCTTTTAAGCCGGACACCGCGGTCTGTGCCGCTGAAATGGCAGTTGCTCACGTCCAGGTTTTCTATGCCTCCGGCCGTTTCACTGCCGATTACGACCCCCCCATGGCCGCTTAAGAAACTACAACCGGCGATGCGCACATTTCTGCTAGCCCTTCCTTCGGCCAGCCCTGAAAGCCCCGAGCCTGCCTTAAGCGCGACGCAGTCGTCCCCCACGTCCACTACCGAGTCTAGAATCTCTACATCCTCGCAGGAATCGATATCGATGCCGTCGGTATTGGGCGCATCGGCGGGATTATGTATTTGAACGCTTTCGATGCGGATGCGCCGGGAAAAAACCGGATGGACTGTCCAAAAGGGAGAATCCTTCAGCCGTATTCCCTTAAGCAAAACCCCATCGCAATCCAGAAACTGGATAAGAGGTGGACGCAAGAATTGGTTTTCCCTCCCGCCCCCTCCGGAAGGCTGTTCTCCTCCGGCCTTGTTGAGCGATGCCAGCTTTTGCTCTATCGGTGTTTGGGGTCCGGACTGCCCTGCTGCTCTCTTGGCCCCGTACATGTTCCACCAGGAATGACCGCTGCCGTCCAATGTCCCTTCCCCGATGATGGCTATGTTACGAACACTCCTGGCCAAAACCAGAGGCTGCATGGCAAAACAGCGCACACCCTCCCAGCGTGTTTCGATTGGGGGGTAAAGCTCGGGGTCGGGGATGAACTTTATAATGGCACCTCGCTCTAGCAGAAGCGTAGTGTTGTCGAAGAGTTCTATCGGGCCGCTTTTATAAAGGCCTGATGGAACAAGGAGGGTTGCGCCGCCCGAGGCCTTCGCCCTGGCCGCGGCCAGGGCGAAGGCCTCGGTGCAGTCGAAGTCATCGCCGGAAAGGGCTCCAAAATCGCGAATATCGAGTATCGGATTCATGCCGCCACCCCCTTTCGAGCATGAGCGCAAGCAGTATGTCGAGCGCCAGTACTTTGAATTGAATTGTCGGGCTATACAGCTAATTCTGGCAATTGTCTTTAGTGGTGTCTTTTTGGACTTTTCTGATATTCAACTGCATTCAGGAATGCCGTTTCGGTTGACAAGGCCTCCCTGAGGCTCGAGAATGCAGTAAGATGAGGCTTTTGCAAAAGTCAGACGAGTTTTGCAAAAGCTACCTTTATGATGCGTACGTTTCGTCAATTTTCATGCCTTTGGCATAAAAATTGACGAAACTACAAAGCCACTTTCAAAAGTTAACAGACTTTTGAAAGTGGCTCAGATGCTTGGATTTCCCGCTTTACGGAATCCTTGAGGAGCTATCCACGAAAGAAGGTCAACGAATTGCGCTTATGCTTGCCTCTATCCACTCAGGCTCGGCCAACAAGGTATGGCCTGAAATCTGGAAAGAAAGCGAGAAGCGGCGCTGCGTACTCTTCATTTTCCCTGGCGGCAGGCTTTCCAGCCGCGATGAGTACGAGTACATGCGAAACAGTGTTTTCGACCTAGTCAAGACGGGAAATTTCGATGGGACACTATGCTGGGCCAGCTCTCTGAGCGGCTTTAGCTCGGAACCGGAGGTGGAGAGATTTCTCGAATCGAATCTGGGCATGCCACTGGTCACCTTCGGCCTCAAGATAGGCGAGCGCCCCGTTGTGAATATGGATGCCTATTCTGGGATGAAAGAACTGATTTTTCACCTGCTACGACGCCACGGCTGTACTCGGATAGCATATCTAAGCGGGCCTCGGGCTCACTCATCCGCCGAGGATCGGTTCAGGGCTTACCGCGATGCCTTACAAGAAAACGGAATAGCCTATAACGATAGACTGGTGGTCTTGGACAATCCTTGGACCGAAGGCCGCAAGGCCATGCGACGGCTTCTGGAAGAACGCAAACTCAAGCCCGTGAAAGATTTCGACGCTCTCTGTACCGCCAGCGATCTGCTTTCCTTTGAGGCTGTCGCACTTCTGCGGGAACGGGGCATTAAAATACCGGAAGACATAGCCTTGGGCGGCTTCAATGATTCCGATGAAAGCAATCTGCTTTCGCCGACCTTCACCACCGTGCACATGCCCTTCGAGCGTCAGGCTATTCAAGCCTTCAGGATGCTTCTGGAGCTTTTATCAGGAAGACATCCCAAGGATAAAATGCTAAAAACCAGCCTGATCATCCGTCAATCCTGTGGCTGCCGCACTAAGGCCGTCCGGATGGCAGGAAGCCTCCCCACAATCCGGCAAAAACCAGAAAATCACCCCGGAAAATGCGCAGTCTTCCTTTCGATAGACAAAAAAGCCTTATCTAATTCGGTATCCAAGGCTGCAGGCATCTCTACAGAGGAATCAGCCATACTGATCGAGGCGCTTATTGCAACCCTTTTGGGCAGCCTTGAGAGAGAGACTGATAGTCCCTTTATGCAAAATCTCGACAAGTTTCTGGATGAAGCCATAACCAATGAAAGGGATGTGGGCGGTTTCCAAAATCTGCTTTCCACTTTGAGAAGATCCCTCTTGCCCTCCATGACTAATTCTGTACAGATCGCTTTGCTGGAAAGCCTGTTGGGTCAGGGAAGAGTTCTCGTATCCGAAGCTGAGAAGCGACTGAGCACCTATAGAATGTGGCAGGAAAGAAAACTAGACCATTGGCTGGGCATACTCAGCCATGAACTTCTCTGTGCCAAGGATTTCGACGGCATCGTGAGTATCACCGCGGACTGCCTTCCTTCCTTGGGTATTAAGGAAGCCTATTTTGTGCTCACTGGAGATGATGAGTCCCAGCGTATCTTACTGGGAGGATTCAAGTCTGGAACCAGAAAATCAGGATCGATCAGGATTTACAAGAGCAGGAGCGGAAGCTGGTCCTTTCCTTCGGCGCAACTCCTGCCCGAGGAACTGTTTCCACGGGAACCGGGAACCTACGTAGTACTACCTCTCTATT
>CAZHSK010000183.1:0-3276 GCA_964535235.1 uncultured Treponema sp.
GCTGGACTATGAATGCGTTGGGTTTGGTAGCCAGGCTTTCTCCCTTCCAAAGCCGAAAATAGCTACCCGTGGATGCCGAAAAGTCGGCGATCACGACAGAGATCCTGCCTTCCTGTGAAGCATGTTCCCTGACGGTAAGCACCTGCTCCAGCTCCAGATCTTCGTCCAGGTTCATGTCCAAGGTATCCAGAAGGACCTCGTCCCATAGAAGATTGATCCTTGCCCTTGGCGCGGCTTGTTCATTCTCTTGCCTTCCTACTGATTCCCCCTCAGAAAAGGCATTCACTGCAACTGTCCTGGCGGCGATGGGCAGAGTAGCTTCGAGACTGGCTCTATTCTGTTTGGCAAGGAAAAAAACAAAGAGGGCGAAGCTGAGAATAAAGGCTCCTGAAAGGAGAGTTTTTAAAGCTTTCTTCATGGTTGGACCGGTTTGTTTGTACCATGCAGAATGGCTGAGGCACAAGCTTGAGGTCATTCTTATGGTAACCGCTAAGGTAAAGTGAATCCTATATGGCCGAGCGATCTTTGGAATGGTATTATTTAATGAATGGTAAACAAAAGGCTTCGAAGCAGGACTTCTCTTGTGTTGCTCCTGGTGTCAACCGCAGTGCTCTTCAGTGCCCTTGGACTCCTATGGACTATGGTATTGCGGGAGAGTGCCAGGAGGAATCTCCTTTTGGAATATGAGGCATTCAGGGCTTCCAGCGCCGTGGTGGATGAATACAGAAGGGATCAATCCTTCACCACCCAAAATGATGAAAAAATCCTGGGTTTTGGTTTTTATGAATTTGACGGGACTGCCTTCAAGCGCTACGGCACTGCCCCAGAACGAATAGATGTGAGCCAGGAGCGTTGGCGCAACCGGCTGGAAGACGTCGGAACCGCCTTACCCGGCGGGATCGCCGTGCGTTTCAGCCAGGGAGAGAAATCTCTGATCCTCATTCGGTATTCTGGGTTTCAGAATGCTGGTAGAGGCTCCGGCATGATGGCTCCAGGGGGAAGGATGCAGAGGGGCTGGTCTGGGTCTCCACTCTTACAGAGCCCCGGCAAAGACAGCCTTGGACAGCCATTCCCTACGGCCATGAACGGAAATTATCTGGTGTGGATGGAGTATTCATCATCGGATCTCGGCACGCGCCTGGGTTATACTGTGGCTGCTGGTGTAATAAGCTTAATTCTCATAGTGCTATTCATCATTCTAATTGTCATGTTCCGTCACAACGAAAGCCTCAGGACCCGGGAAGCCCAGACAAGGGAGCTAGTTCAGCTAGGTGAGGCAGCGAGAACCCTCGTACACGAGATAAAAAATCCATTGGGAATCATGAGAATTCAAACCTCGGCCATCAGGAAGGCAGCGTCGGGACAGGTAAACAGGATGGAGAGCCTTGCTTTGGATGGGGACGAAGATAATGGGAGAAGGGAAAGCTCGGGGAGGATAATCCGCTCCTCCGAGCTCATAGAAGGCGAGATACAGAGGCTTTCAGCACTGGCTGACAGGATACGGGAATTTCTTCAGCCTGGCCAGGCCACACTGGAGGACCTCGAGCTCAAACCCTTTCTGGAATCCTTCTGCGATCGCTACAATAATGCTGGAAATTCAGAAGTTTATATCAAAATATCTCTCCCTTTGGATACTGTCGTGGTGAGGGCCGACAAGGAAAAGCTGCTCACAGCCCTGGATAATCTTGTACGCAATGCGATGGATGCGGTGGAGGGCTTGGCCGAGGATGAGAAGGCAATCAGTCTCAGGCTTTTTCGACGCGAAGGATTTTGGGTAATAGCCGTCGCCGATAATGGCCGGGGTATATCTCCGGAAAACGCAAAGCGTCTTTTTGATCCCTTTTTCACCACCAAGGAGAAGGGGAGCGGCATTGGCCTGGCCCTTTCCAAACGCATGACTGAATCCTTTGAAGCTTTGTTGGCTTATGAAGGCTCCAATGAAGGCAGGGGTGCTGTATTTTCCATCAGCTTGCCGGTCTTGTCGGACTAGAAACGGCCTAGCACAGCTTCAATTATTCCTATGGCCTCTTCCAGTTCTTCATCGCCTATGACGAGAGGGGGGGCGAAGCGAATTATGTTGCCATGGGTTTGCTTGGCTAGAAGGCCTTGGTCTTTCAAGGCTACGCAGACATCCCAGGCATGAAAGCCCTCCTCGAATACGACGGCATTCAATAATCCCTTGCCCCGTACCAGCCTCATGCTCGAGCAGTTCATAGCCCGTATCCGGGCTCTAAACCTCTCTCCCAGCCTGTACGCTCTTTCATCCAGCTTTTCGTTCACCAGCACTTCCATGGAGGCTATGCCTACGGCTGAGGCCAAGGGGTTGCCCCCGAAGGTGGAGCCGTGGGTACCGGGGGTGAATACGTTCATCACCGCTTTATCGGCCACGATGGCCGAGATGGGCAGTATGCCTCCGCCCAAAGCCTTGCCGAGGCACATGATGTCGGGCTGGGCATCTTCATACTGCCAGGCGAATCGTTTTCCGGTTCTGCAGAAGCCTGTCTGAATCTCGTCGAAGACGAGGAGGATTCCGAATTCATCGCACAAGGCCCTGAGCTGGGCCAGATAGCCCTCAGGCGGGACCACAACCCCTGCCTCTCCCTGAATAGGTTCCACAAAGACCGCCACCGTGTCCTTGTCCAGGGCGGCCCTTACAGCCTGCGCGTCGCCGAAGGGAACTTTCACGAACCCCGGGGCATAGGGTCCGTAATTGGTGTAGGATTCAGGATCCGAAGACATGGATATGGCCGCCAGGGTGCGGCCGTGAAAATTATTCTCGGCGCAGATTATTTTTTGCCTGCCATTGGGCACTTGCCTGATTTCAGCGCCCCAGCGCCGGGCTGCCTTAATGGCGGTTTCCACGGCTTCGGCACCCGTGTTCATGGGCAGCGCTGCTTCGAATCCCGTGAATTCACAGAGGGCCTGGAGGAATAAACCCATTTTGTCGTTGTGGAATGCCCTGGAGGTGAGGGTAACCCTATGGAGCTGATCTTCCACTGCCTTAATGATATGGGGGTGGAGGTGCCCCTGGTTGACCGCCGAATAGGCGGAGAGGAAATCGAAGTATTCTCTGCCTTCAGGGTCCTGCACCTTGCAGGCCTTGGCTGTCGCGATAACGACGGGAAGTGGGTGGTAATTATGGGCGCCGAAACTCTGATCCAGGCTAATGTAATCCTGGGATTTCATGGAACCTCCTCGACAGCCACGTTTACATGGTTTTTCGGCAGCTGTGTGAGGCTCCCAGTCTACACCAGATTGGATATTCTGGCCAGTATA
>CAZHSK010000184.1:0-3269 GCA_964535235.1 uncultured Treponema sp.
CAGATCTAAAACCCGGGTAGACGCCGCCATGATCGACGCTGCGCCTTCTCTTAAGTACATAATCCGCGGCGGCGTGGGTGTGGACACTATTGATGTGGGCTATGCCAAGGCTAAGGGAATACTGGTGGACAACACACCGGAAGCATCCAGCATCGCGGTGGCCGAGCTGGCTTTTACCCTTATGATCGCCATGCCCAATAACCTTATACTGGCGCACAACTCCACCAAGGAAGGGCTCTGGCTCAAGAAGGATTTGGAGAGAGTGGAGCTTTTCGGAAAAACCTTGGGCTTGGTAGGGTTAGGCAGGATCGCCAGAGAACTGGCTACCCGAGCCAAGGCTTTCGGCATGAAGGTGATGGCCTATGACAAGTATGTGGAGAGCTCCGATCTGGCCGAACTGACAAGCCTCGAAAATCTTCTAGCCGAATCTGATTATCTGAGCCTCCATACGCCGCTTACCGAGGAAACCAGAGGCATGATCGATGCGCGCAGGATTGGACTCATGAAAAAAGGCGCCCGGCTCATCAACACCTGCAGGGGCGAGGTGGTGGTGGAAAAAGATGTGGCCGAAGCCTTGAAGTCGGGACAGCTCGCAGGCTATGCCACCGATGTGTACAGCAAGGAGCCTCCTGCCGGTTCGCCCTTATTTTCTGCCCCTAATCTGCTCTGCACTCCCCATTTAGGGGCTTCCACCGCCGAGAATCTTCTGCGTTTAGGCGAAGCCATAGAAAAAAGACTGCAGGCATATAGCGACAAGTCCGCAAAGGAGTAAGCTCCATGGAACGAGTAGTAAATTTCAACGCAGGCCCGGCTGCCATTCCCCAGGAAGTGCTGGAAGAAGCCCAGGCAGAGCTGCTGAACTGGAAATCCACCGGCATGTCGGTCATGGAGGTTTCCCATCGTTCCAAGGAGTACGAGGCGCTTCATAATGAAGCCCAGGAGCGCTTTAAACGTTTGGCCGGAATGGGACCAGAGTGGAAGCTCCTATTCCTTACAGGGGGCGCCTCCAGCCAGTTTTTTATGCTGCCCATGAATTATCTGTACGGTGGCAGGAAGGCGAGCTACCTGGTGACCGGTAGCTGGAGCAAGGCTGCCCTCAAGGAAGCCCGCCGATTTGGACCTTGCGCAGAATCCAGTACGGAAAATTCCGACGGCGGTTTTACCCGCATACCTTCGGCCCAAGAACTGCATATCGAGCAAGGCTCGGCCTATGCGCACATGACCAGCAATAACACTATTTTCGGAACCCAGTGGAAGTACTGGCCTGACACGGGCTCAATCCCCTTGGTCTGCGACATGTCCAGCGACATATTCTCAAGGCCGATCAATACCGAGCGTTTTTCTCTGATATACGCCGGGGCCCAGAAAAATCTCGGCCCTTCCGGCCTTACTCTGGTAGCCTTGCGTGAGGATTTCCTGGCCCAGGCCAGACCTAAGGAAGAGTTGCCGACCATGCTTTCCTACAGAACGCATGGAGAGCATAATTCCCTGTACAATACCCCGCCTTGTTTCTCCGTCTACATGTTCGACCTTACCCTCCGCTGGCTGGAGAAAAAGGGCGGGCTCGAAGCCATGGCAAAAATCAATGAAGAAAAGGCTGGCTTGGTATACGGTACTATCGATAGCTCAGGTGGTTTTTATCACTGCCCCGTTGAAAAGGAAAGTCGTTCATCCATGAATGTGGTGTTCAGGCTTAAAACCCCCGAGTTGGAAGAGCTCTTCGTGAAGGAAGCCAAGGCGGCGAGCATAATTGGGGTGAAGGGACACCGTTCGGTGGGGGGAATCCGATTCTCCATGTACAACGCCAGCACGTTGGAGCACAGCAGGGCTGCCAGTTCCTTTATGGAGGATTTTCAGAAGCGTAGGGGCTAAACTCCAAGAGGCTTGGCGTAACAATTTTATCGGCTAAAGTGAAATCGGAGTCGGATTTTTTAAGCGAACATATGCAAAGGGGCAGCCCCGGAAATTTCCGGGGCTGCCCCTTTGCTCTTTGTGTGCCACCTAAGGGCAACCAGGCCGGGTTTTGACGACCAAGGGTGTTTTTCGCACTGTAACGCGCCTTGGTCGGTGGCCTTCTTAGCCCTGCTTCAGAAAGGAAGCTTGTGGGGCAGGGCGCATCGCTCCTTGACAGCCTTGAATGAGTTCTTGAGGGGCTCGTTAAAGGGTACGCCCTTGTCCTTCCTGTACTGGTACACTTCGTATTCCTTCTCGCCGGGGGTCCAAATGCGTTCGGCGCCTGGGGCTTTCTTGGAGGCCCTGAGCTGCCTGGATATCTCGCCCACCTGGTGTTTAAATGCAGCCAGATCGCAGAAGGCCTCTACCTTGATGGCCAGGAAGGAGTGCCCCAGCTCTATGGGGGCGGGCTTGCCGTCTTTGACTCCCATGAGGGCTTTCATGAAATTGGCTTGTGATAAGGCGGAGGAGAGGAGTTCGACTACCATGGCGTTGCCGTAGCCCTTGTAGCCAGCCAGATCCTCGCCCAAGCCGCCCAAGGGAGTGAGGGCTGCCTTGTCCTTGGTGAGGTCTATAAGAACCTGGTGTGTGTCGTGGCGGTACTTGCCATCCTCACCGATAACCCAACCATCGGGCAGGTCCTTGCCTAGCCTGTCGTAGAGTTCGATTTTTCCACGCTGGGTAACGGATGTGGCATAGTCGGCCATGAAGGGGAAGGGCTCGTCCGAGGGCATACCCCAGGTCATGGGATTGGTGCCCAGCATGGGCTCTACTCCCCAGGTGGGCGCTATGGACGGTCTGGCGGAGGTGGTGGTCATGCCGATCATGCCCCGCTCCACAGCCATATTGGGATAGTAGAATGCAGCGCCGTAATGGGTAGAATTGCGGACTACCGCCATGCCTAGGCCGTACTTGTCGGCCTTTTCTATGGCCATGTCCATGGCGCGCTTGGCGATATAATGACCCATGCCGTTATGCCCGTCTATGACGACGGTGGTGGGACTTTCCTTCACTATTTCGAAGTTGGTTTTAGTCAGCTGGGTACCGGCCCAGATGCGATCTAAGTAGATTGGTTTGTAGCGGCCGACGCCGTGTGAATCTATGCCTCGCTTGTCTGCTGCGATGAGAACGTCGGTACAGACTTCGGCCTCTTCGGGCGGAACGCCTACCGCCTCGAATCCGGCTTTCATGAAGGTGGCGACTTCCTCGAACTTCCACCAGGTTACTTTATCGTCCATCAGTCTCTCCTTGTGCTTGGAGGGCGCCCAAGGCGCCCCAAATGGAACCGTGCACCAAGAAGAATAGACCAGTTTTTG
>CAZHSK010000185.1:0-3248 GCA_964535235.1 uncultured Treponema sp.
GGAAAGAGCACTGGCAGCCGGATTGCTGCCCTTTCTGCCCGGCGATTTCGTAAAAGTACTTTTAGCGGTCCTGTTGGCGCCCAAGCTTTCGGCGGGCATAGCCGCCCTGACTGGGGAGTATCGCCATGGCTGAACTATTCAGGGCCCAGGAACTGGGTTACAAATTTTCAGACGGCGTCCAAGGCCTGGTCCGCGTAGACCTGGATATAGAGGAAGGAGAATTCATTGTCCTGGCGGGACGCAATGGCTCGGGTAAAACCCTCCTGGCCCGACACCTGGCCGGCCTATCCTTTCCCAGCCAAGGCAGCATAAAATTCAGGGGCCAGGATACCCGGAACAGCCTCAAGAATCTACGAAAATCCATAGGTTATGTATTCCAGGATAGCGATAGCCAGATAATCGGCCAGACCATCGCCGAAGATGTAGCATTCGGTCCCGCTAACCTGGGGCTCAAGGCCGCCGAAATAGCCGACAGGGTAGCCCAAGCCCTCATCTGGGCCAGGCTGGAAGGCAGGGAAGCCCAGAGGCCCGAAACACTCTCAGGCGGTGAGCGCAGGCGTCTGGCCATAGCCGGAGTCTTGGCCATGAAGCCAGACTGCCTTATCCTGGACGAACCC
Organism: uncultured Treponema sp.; assembly: GCA_964535235.1. Classification (GTDB taxonomy): domain Bacteria; phylum Spirochaetota; class Spirochaetia; order Treponematales; family Rectinemataceae; genus UBA2256. The sequence continues at coordinate 618 of CAZHSK010000185.1, forward strand.
TTCGCCAACCTGGACCTGGAATCGGTGCTGGAAATAAGCGATATATGCAAAACCCTCCACAGCAAGGGGATAACGCTTATAGTCCTCACCCACGAACTGGAAAAGATCATCCATGCGGCTTCACGGCTCATTCTTTTGGATTCGGGAAGCATTCGCTACGATGGCGCGGCCTTAGGCGCCCCACCAGAACTCTTCGCAATGCACGGCCTTGCTTGTCCCTACAAGGACTACTTCCCTTGGGCTCTTCCAATGCCCCCCCAAGGGGAGGAGGCCACGCATTGAATCCCTTCGCAATCCAGACTTTGAAAGGACCTCTTCCCAAACTTTCAGCCTTTTCAAAGGCCTTCTTCCTGGCCTGCGTATCCATTGCGGCCATGAACCTTCCGTTGCTGCCCCTCGTTATTCTTCTTGCCTTATTCCTAGCCTCCGGGCAGGCTATGGGCTTGAGGCTGAAGGAGGCCGCCGGAGCGGGCTTGAGCCTTGGAATTCTCTTGCTCTTCACAAGCCTGGCTCGAGGTATATTTCCGGCGGATGGCCGGCTCTTTGCCCCGGAAAGCCTGACGCCCTCGGCATTCTACGCCCTGCGCCTGGCCTTAATCTTTGCATGCGCCCGCTTATTCTATGCCAGCACGAGAGTTTCACAGCTGGGCGATTTCTTGACTGTCTTAATCAGACCCCTCATAGCGAGAAAGGGATCGGTGACTAGGGGGCAGGAAATGAATACCGAAGAAGACGGCAAGAACCCGTCCCTCGCCGCCGACCCTGGCATGATGCTCTCCCTGGCCCTGGTCTTTGTGCCTAGAGCCTTCGAGAATTTCAAGAAGTTGCGTGAAGCCGCCCTTGCCCGTGGATATGGAAGGGGCAAGGCCAGGCTCGGCTCGAGCCTGGCCTTGCTCGCTGCCTTTATTTTTTCCAGCATCAAATCCAGCCTAAGAACCGCCGAGGCCATGGAAGCCCGAGCCTATAGCCCCAGACGGACAATAGTCCTACCTCGATTCAGTCCCGCGGACCTAGCCCTGACCTGTATAGGATTGCTTGTAGTTATTCTTTCCCTGATATGATTTTAATCCCCTCCCAGGGGAGAACTGCGCCCCCTAAGGGAGCTTCTTCGCCTGGGACGGGAATTGACGCAGAACGCGCCTCCCAGACTTCCACAGGTTTTTTCTTGCCCTGAAGCAGAACCTCTCCAAGTCGCCTAAACTCCAGGTCCCCAGAGCGGCCGGCCTGAGCTACGGTATCGCCCGACACCAGGAGCCATGTGCCTATCTGCTTATTGGCCCCCTCCAGCCGACTGGCTGTATTAACCACGTCCCCCAGTGCCGTGTAATTGAACCTCCACTGGGAGCCCAGGTTACCCACTATCGCCCTGCCAGTGTGGATACCGATTCGCGTACGAGGCATGGGAAAACCCGATGCCTCGAAGGCTGGAGTAGCTGCTTTCAGCGCGTTCTGAGCACGCAATGCAGCTCGCACAGCCCTGACCCCATGATCGGTCTGGGGCAGGGGAGCATTCCAAAACGCTACCACCGCATCGCCTACATACTTGTCCAGGGTGCCACCCTCGGCCAGTATCGCTTCCGTGAGAATGGACAGGTAACGATTCATGAACTCGGCCAGCCGTTCGGGACTTAAGGATTCTGACAAAGCGGTGAAGCCTTCGACATCGGAAAAGAAAACGCTTATCTCCCTCTCCTCCCCGCCCAGGGTGAGGAGCTTGGGATTCTTGCCCAATTCATCGATCACCTCATGTGAAAGGTATTGGGAAAAACTGCGTTTGAGAAAAGCCCTGGTTTTTCCTTCGGACACATAGGAGAGCACGATCCCCGCGATAAAACTCAAGGAAGCCGCGGCCAGTTCCTGGCCTGCCCTGGTCACCAAGCCCGCCTCGTAGAAGGCAGAGGCAACCAGAAGAGGAATGACAATGATTAACAGTGCGGCAGCCATTAAGGCCAGGGGCTTTTTAAGAAACGTGGCCGCCAAGGCCGCTGTTGAGGAGAAAAGAAGCACGAGCGCGAGTTCCCAGCCCCAAGCTAGGGGATATAAAAGCTGATCTGAGAGGGCGTTGTGGAGGAAGGTGGCGTGGATTTCCGCCCCCGGCATCGCCCTGTCCGTAGGCACGGCTTGTCGATCCAAGAGGCCGGGGGCGGAAAATCCCAGGACCAGGTACTTATTCTTGAAGTAATCCGGGGAGATCTGAGGCTCCCTGCCTTCCCGCAGGCTTATGGCACTTGCGAGAATCTCCGCCGCAGTTCGGGCGGGCAGGCTGGGCGAAGAGCCGATAAAACGGAGCCAAGCCTCGGCGCGGTGGGGGGCATTCTCCATTTCCCTTCCCTGTTCGAGGGCAGCCAAGCCCAGGGAGGGCTGCAAGGAGTTCCCCACTACGTAGCGCCGCAGAATCCCGTCGCCATCCAGAAGGGCCGTAACGGAACCAAAACGCACATTTTCCACAGGAAGAGCCGACGAAACCCCAGAAAGCCCAGCGGCGCTGACAGGGGCAGCTCCTGGCGCCGAAGGCAGTAGACTGCTGCCCTCCCTGGGCTTGGCCAGCACCACGTTGCCAGCCCTGTCCATCGCCAAGGCACAACGCAGATCGTCATCAGGTCCGTAAGGGGAGGCTTCAGTAAAAAGCAC
>CAZHSK010000186.1:0-3244 GCA_964535235.1 uncultured Treponema sp.
AGCAGAGATTAGATGAAGGCAAAACTTCTGTCGATTCTAACACTTCTAGCCCTGTTTGGTTCGGTACCGGTCATGGCCAGCGAGTCCAGCTGCATCGACTGCCACGGCAACTCGGATATCATGAAAACCCTCGTTCCGCCTCCGGTGGTCAAGGCCGAAGAAGGAGAGGGGTGAGCGGGTCCCCCTCCCCCGGTCCGGGCGGATTACCACATGGGATATGTAGTCGATAAGGAAGTTATCGAAACCGATCCACATTTTGAGTACGGATGTTCTTTCTGCCACGAGGGCGATGCCAACGCCGCCACTAAGGCCGAAGCCCACAAGGGCATGGTCAAGCGACCGTCGGACAATCCGGAAACCTGCGGCACCTGTCATGAAGGCATAGCCGCAACTTACACCTTGTCCCTCCACTACACAAACGCAGGCATGAAAAACGGCGTCTCACCCCGTTTTTCGGAAAAAGAAAAAATGGTTTATGACGAGGCTGTTTTCGAGCAATCCTGTAGAAGCTGCCATGCTTCCTGCGGCGACTGTCACGTGCAAAGCCCCATAGTCTCAGGCGTAAACTCTGGCTTTATCGCAGGCCACGACTTTGTGCGCAAGGACGAGTCCAAGACCTGTGCCCTCTGCCATGGCGGACGGGTATACCCAGAATTCACCGGCGAATACGGCGGGCGGCCCGATATCCACTACCGCAACGGCATGACATGCCTGGATTGCCATTCGGCCGATCAGATGCACGGCGACGGCGTCGCCTACAACGGCCGCCGGGATGTGGAGAACAAGCCTTCCTGCATCGTCTGCCATGAACAGTCCATGAACGCGAGCCCGGCGGCCGAAGAATCGCACGGCATCCACGGTGAGAGCGTTTCCTGTACAGCCTGCCACACCGCAACGGGTTACAGGCAGTGCTCGTCCTGCCATGTCGGCGAAGGGGCTACCTCCAATCCGGCCATAGTGCTGGGCGACAACCCCCGCATCCCAGGCCAGCTTACTACCCTGCGCCTCATCCCCACAGTGAGGACGACCTTTGAAAAGGCGGGAATCCATCAGGAGAATTTCGACAGCCTACCTAATTACTGGGATGCGGTGCCGCATAACATTCAAAAGCGTACAGACAGAACCAGGGATTGCGGCACCTGCCACGGCGAGTATCTGTATTTCCTGGAAGAGGTGAACCTGCCCAAGAATGGTTCGACCAAGAATCTCGAATTAGTCCGTTAGAGCGCAATAGCGCCTCGGAATAAAGAAAAGGAGAAAGTATGAAGAAAGGTTTTCTTATCCTGCTCATGGTCGCTCTCGTAGCGCCCCTCTTTGCCCGAGACATCGACGCGGTTGTGAGCGCCGACTGGCTTGCGGCGAATCTTTCCAACTCCAAGCTCGTCGTTCTGGACGTGCGGAAGATCGAAGATTATAAGGCCGGCCATATCCCCGGCGCCGTCTCTTCCATTGCCGCTTCCTGGTCTCCCAAAAAAGGCAACCTCAATGCCGAACTGCCCGATGTCGGTCTTCTCGAAGATTTGATCATGGAAGCTGGTATCGACGGATCCAACTGGGTCGTGATCGCCAACAGCGAAGGCGGATCCCAGTATCACGCATCCGCCCGTGTTGCCCTTACCCTAATGTATGCAGGACTGGATAATGTGGCCATTCTTGATGGCGGCATGGCAGTATGGACAAAGGCGGGAAAACCCGTAGCCGCTGGCGTGGAAACCCGCAAGGAATCCGATTTTTCCGCCAAGCTCAGACCCGAGTTTGTCGTGAGCCAGGGCTATGTCGTGGAAAATATCGGCAAGACCCAGTTTGTGGATGCTCGCTCCTACGACAGCTATTTCGGCAGGGCCAAGTTCGCTGCGGCAGCACAGTTCGGCCATGTCCCTGGCGCATTCCCCTTCCCCAAGGAATGGCTCTACGACGCGGAAGGCAAACTCGTTCCGGATGCCAAGGTCAAGGAAATCCTTGCCGCAATGGGGGTTGACGGCTCCAAGGAAATCATCACCTACTGCGACACCGGCATGGGCTGCGCTATCCTCACCTGGGTTTTCCGCGAGAAGCTAGGCTGGACCAATGTCAAGCACTATGACGGTTCATCCGAAGAGCTGACCAAAAACCCCAAGGTTACCTACACCATGTACACCTGGCGCTAAACGCGCACTAGGGTTTTCGTGCCCTGAAAATGGGAAAAAGGCTGTCTGGCTTAAGGCTGGGCAGCCTTTTTTTATATGACCGTGATGGCAGGCGAATCACCCGCAGGCTTATGACACCAACCAATGATAGCCGCCTGCACTCCTGCGGCATGAAGGGCTTTGAGACACTGTGTTGCGTTCTCCTGGGGAATTGCTCCTAAAAGCCCGCCCGAAGTCTCAGGCGCAAAGATGAGGGTACGGAAGCTTTCCTGAGCGACCTCGGCCGACCATCCATGAAAGGCAACTCGAGCCTCAAAGGCTTTGCGGTTTCTGACAGCTCCGCCGGGAATACGTTTCCTTGCCACACACTCGAAGGATCCAGGGAGAAAGGCCAAGGTTCTGGCATCGATTTCCAGATCAACCCTGCTTTTTTCAGCTATCTCAAGGGCATGACCTACGAGGGAAAAACCAGTGATATCCGTAGCCGCCCGGGCCTTGGCATCCAGGAAGGCTCGCATGGCGTCTTTATTCAATTTTTTCATAGAGTCGATCGCCCCATTGATCCAGGAAGCTTCGACATCTTGGGCCTTCGCCGCTGTAGTGATAATGCCGGTTCCAAGCGGTTTTGTCAGTATCAGAACATCCCCTGGTTGAGCGCCCTTTTTAAGCAGAAGCCTGTCGGGATGAGCGATACCCAGTACAGCCATTCCGAATTTAGGCTCTTTATCGAGGATTGTATGTCCTCCAGCTACGGCACAGCCGGCTGAAGATGCCACCGTAGCCCCGCCTAAAAAGACCTGGCCTATCAGGTCCTTGTCCATGTCCGCGGGGAATGCCGCGAGATTGAGGGCAAGAATAGGCTCGCCGCCGGTGGCGTAAATATCCGAAAGGGAGTTGGCAGCAGCGATTTGGCCGAAGGTATATGGATCGTCCACCACGGGGGTGAAAAAGTCCGCGGTAAAGATGAGAGCTGTTGTTTCGTTGAGTCTGTATACCGCGGCATCATCGCCTTCGCTCAGGCCGACTAAAAGATCGGCCCGGCGCTCCGGCGGCACCATGCCGGCCAAAGGACGCAGTACCTGCGCCAGGGCCTCAGGGCCCATCTTGGCCGCTCACCC
>CAZHSK010000187.1:0-3240 GCA_964535235.1 uncultured Treponema sp.
GATGACTGTTGGTACTGCGACGTCTGCGTTGCGGTCTGCCCTCGGAAGGCCATCGTTATGAATCAACTGCCTTACTTGATTCGGTAAGGAATAGGGGATCTCAATCGTGCAATGCAAAGGAGGCTAAAATGAAAAAAAGGAAGTTCATGCGGGTTTGGGCGTTGGGCGTGGCGTTCGCTGGGAGCTTTTTTCTTTCATCAAATGCCTGCGCCGACTACCCGGAGAAGCCCGTTACCATGATTTGCGGTTTTCCCGCGGGCGGTGGATTGGATGTAACCGCCCGCGCCATTACGGAGGCGACCAAAAAACATTTCCCCAAAACCATTGTGGTCGTAAACCGTGCCGGAGCTGCGGGGAGCATCGGGGTTTCAGAGGTTGTTACGGCCAAACCCGACGGCTACACCATCGGGATCGCCGCTGTAGCCAGTCTGGCAGTTGTGCCCCATCAAAGCCAGCTGCCCTATGGGCCACCCAGCGACTACGCTCCCATCTTGAACCTGGTCAACATTCCTTTGTGCCTCTCGGTGAGAAGCGATGCTCCCTGGAAGAACATCCACGAGTTCCTTGCATTCGCGCAGGCCAACCCCGGAAAAATCCGGGTGGGCCTGGCGGGCGGACTTGGCACTCTTTTTCATTTAAACGTTGAGCAGCTGAAGGCCCAAGCCAAGATCGACCTCACAACGGTTCCCTTTGCAGGCGCGGCCGAGAGCGTACCGGCGCTTTTGGGCGGCCATGTCGATGCGGACTGCCACACCGCCTCGGAAATTCTCCCTCACGTGCAGGCCGGCAAGACCCGAGTGCTGGGGGTCTTCGAAGAAAAACGGAACCGTCTCTTTCCCGATGCGCCCACTTTTAAGGAGCTTGGGTACGACATCACCCTCGCAGCCTACTACCTCGTATTCGGCCCCAAGGAATTGCCCCCCCAGGTCTTTTCCGCCCTTCACGATGCTTTTAAAAAGGGGATGGGGGAACCCACTTTTACCAACGTGATAAAAGAGAAGGGTTACGAAGTGCAGTATCTCGGCCCCCAAGACATCAAGGCGCGTCTCATGAAAGACTACGAAGACAGCCGCAAGCTCGTGGAGGCTCTGGGCCTTAAATCCAAGTAAAGGACCACAAGGTGCATCGGCTTCAAACGGTTGTCGCGGCCGCCTTTCTGCTGTTGAGTGTGGCTTATGGGGTTGGAAGTCTGCAGTTGCCGATGGGTACACTGGAGCGCCCCGGCCCCGGGTTTTTCCCGTTGATAGTGGCGCTGGCCATGGCGGCCCTGAGCGGCCCGTTGCTTTGGGGCAGCCTTTCTGTCAAACAGTCCCAGACCAGCGGTGAAGAACGTTTGCCGCAAGGGCGGGATCTTCGACGCCTGCTATCCCTGGGTGGTTCGCTCATTCTCTTTGCTGTTCTGCTTCGGCCATTGGGTTATGGGGTTGCGAACGCCCTTCTGATGGTGGCGGTTCTCAGGCTCCTGGGGATGAAGCCATGGGGCCTGGTCCTGCTGTCAGCGGGTCTTGCCACAATCATTTCCTACTGGCTGTTCGCTGTGATTCTGGATGTGCCGCTACCGGCCGGAGGCTTTTTTTAATATGGAGGCTTTGCACGGCATCGCCTATGGTTTCGGGGTGGCGCTTGTCCCCGCTAATCTTCTGGCTTGTCTTTTGGGAGTGTTGATCGGGACGGTGGTGGGGGTCCTCCCCGGACTTGGACCCATGGGGGCGATGGCGCTGTTGATTCCCGCCACTTTTTCATTGGGGCCGACTCCTGCTCTCATCATGTTGTCCGGGATTTTTTACGGCGCCATGTACGGGGGTTCCACGACCAGTATCCTGGTTAATGTGCCGGGAGAGGCCGCCTCCGTGGTAACGGCAATCGACGGTTACAAGATGGCCCGGAAAGGCCGGGGCGGAGCGGCTTTGGCGGTGTCGTCCATGGGGTCTTTCGTGGCCGGCAGCTTAGGAGTGGTGGCGCTTATGTTGTTTGCGCCACCGCTGGCCGATATAGCCCTTCTCTTCGGGCCGCCCGAATACTTCTCATTGACACTGCTTGGGCTTGTTTTTCTCTCGCAACTGGGCGAAGGCTCACCGATTAAATCGTACCTCATGGTTAGCTTCGGTCTGTTTTTAGGCACAGTTGGCATGGACTCAATTTCGGGACTGCCGCGCTTCACCTTCGGAAGCGTAGAACTGGGCCAAGGAGTTGAACTGGTCCCCGTTGCCATGGGTTTATACGGCGTGGGGGAGGTTTTGATTATCGCCGAGCGGATTGCCAGCACCCCATCCTATATACGGGTGCGGTTCCGGGAATTATTTCCTTCACTGGCGGAATGGCGCCGCGCCTTTCCGCCGATGTTTCGGGGCGGAGTCATTGGGTTTGTCCTTGGATTGATACCCGGACCTGCCGCCATTTTATCGACCTTCGCCTCCTACGGATTGGAGCGCAGGATATCGAAAACTCCAGAGGAGTTTGGCCATGGAGCGATCGAAGGGGTGGCCGGACCTGAGGCCGCAAACAACGCCGCAACCGCCGGGTCCATGGTTCCCCTCTTAGCGCTGGGGATTCCTTTCGCGCCGCCAGCGGCCATGCTGCTGGGGGCCCTGACCATCCACGGCGTGCAGCCGGGGCCACTGCTCATGGCTCAACAACCAGAGATTTTCTGGGGAGTTGTAGCCAGCATGTATATCGGCAACGCTGTGCTCCTCATCCTCAACCTGCCCCTGGTGGGTGTTTTCGCTCAAATTCTGCGCATCCCGCAGCCTTTTCTCATGGGGCTCATCCTGGTGCTCTGTTTGGTCGGGACGTTCAGCGTCAATAACAGTCTATTGGACATTTTTATCCTGATCGGAATGGGCGTCGTGGGGTACACCCTGCGTAAGCTCAGTTTCGATATGGCGCCTTTGGTGCTCGCCCTGGTTCTCGGGCCGACATTAGAGAAGACCTTCAGGCAATCCCTTTACATGGCGCGCGGCGATCTGTGGCTATTGATCAGTCGGCCCGCTACGGCCGCCATGCTGTCAGCCGGCGCAGCCCTGGTCGCAATTCCTTTGGTTTATCGGTATATCCTCAAGCCCAGAATCGCGCGGTTCCGAGGGTGAGAAGGCGGGGATTTACCGGTATTGCCAGAAGGGTGAGGTCTTTACTGCGCCGGGATCACGTGGCGTTTAGCCGCACACCCAAGAAGTGGACCAGCCATCGGGGTTCGGCATCGTTCTTGACCCCCTTGAAATTGTTCTATATAGTCCTGCCTCG
>CAZHSK010000188.1:0-1650 GCA_964535235.1 uncultured Treponema sp.
AAGGATTCGATGGCCCTGGCCTGCGATCTGGCTGCCAAGCGACGCTGGTGGCCTGCCCGCTACGAACTCAAGGCGCTGCACATAGCCACGGAATTCTCCGCACCCGGCACGGTAGAGCGGCTAGAAGAATTGTTGAATGGCTGGGATATCCCCTTTGCCTCCCTGGATGTTTCGGTAGTTGGGCGCCTCAAGCCGGGCAGAGCAATGAACTGTTATTGGTGTTCAACCCAGCGCAGAACCGAGCTCATCCGCTATGCCATTGCTCACGGCTATAACAAGATTGCCCTGGGGCATCATCTGGATGATGCCGTGGAAACCCTCTTGATGAATATGCTGCTCAAAGGCGAGATAGCCGGAATGCTTCCCGTGCTGCGCTATAGAAAATACCCCCTTTCTATACTGCGGCCTCTGATTCTCTGCGAAGAAAGGCAGATTATCGAATTTGGCAAGGAGAAGGGTTATATGTCCACGGTCTGCACCTGCGATTTCGGCAGTGAATCCAAGCGGCGCGAAGTGCGCGCCAAGGTCGCAACGCTTACAGGAGGATCGGGAAGAATAAAGCGGAGGCTCTTCGAATCCACCGGAAGGGTGAACAGCGAGTATCTGCCTGGTGGACAGGCGTATATTCCATTTTCTAAGGATTCAGGCGGGGAGTGAAGTCTAGTCCTTGATCCTGTCCAGGAGGATTCTGAATGCCGAGCCGTCCTTCTTGAGTTCCCTGGAGCCCCTGGTGATTTTGCAGAGCGACAGGCCTAATTCCTCGGCTATTCGGCGCTGTGCTTGACCTTCGGCGAGACGTTTTACCAGAGCCCAACGCTTGGCCATTTCGTCGGCTTCTGAGGGGGTGAGAAGGGAATAGAGAAAATTCTCTATGAGGGCTGCGTCGGCACCTTCCAGGGCCTTGGACATTTCATTCATATTTCGGCGCATCAGTTCGGGATTGCGTGGCATGATACAACTATACTATAGAAAATCGGCCTGCGCGAGCAAGATCAACAAGCTCGCAGCAAGCTGCCGCGGTATGTAACCCGCGTGCGAATCAAAGCGCTGCCCTAAGGCACACATACTGTCTGATTCCCTTCCCGTATGATATCTGATATATTTCCTCCTGAATCATGAAAAGTTTTCTTATCCTTCTGCTCAGCCTAGGCCTCTCGTCGACGTTAGCGGCTCAACCATTGGCAAATCCTGCCCCGAAGAATCAGGCTATCGAAGATGTAATTGCCCTCCAGAGCATCGCGGAACTCTACTTCAATGCCGACCCTGCTTTGGGTGTGAAAGAGCTTTCAAAACCTGATAAGGATCCTCTTTTTTCGCCTGCCGTGGGAAGGCTTATATGGACTGGCGCCAAGGCTCCAGTGTCTTGGCTGCGATTTAAAATCCCCTCGGGAAGCTCTCCGGAAAGGCTATTAATTGTCAAACCAAGCTTTTCCATTATTCTCGATTATGTGGAGTTCTTTGTGCCTGATGGCGCAGGAGAATTCCAGCGCTTCGCTACTGGCGCCCTTCAGAAAAGCTACCCGGGCGAGCCCCACTCTCGGCACTACGTATTCCAGCTGCCCCCTGAGGCCTACAAGGGAGAGTACTGTTACATAAGGCTTTCATCGGTTACCGATGTGAGTGTGGAATTTTCCCTCGAAACGAGCCTGG
>CAZHSK010000188.1:1750-3235 GCA_964535235.1 uncultured Treponema sp.
AGGCTTTCATCGGTTACCGATGTGAGTGTGGAATTTTCCCTCGAAACGAGCCTGGGGAGGGGCGCGAGGGACAGAAAGGATTTTTTAGGTTACGGCATACTCTTCGGGGTTTTGGCGGCCATGATCCTCAACAGCCTTTCGCTGTATGCATCTCTCAAGGATAGCGCCTATCTTTTAAATGTCCTTTATCTTATTTCGGCCACAGGATGGCTATTCTACCTTCAAGGATTTTCCAAGGCTATCTTTGGCCAAAATCCGAGGGCCGATCAAGCCCTGCTCTGGTTTTGGGTGGGCTCCATGCTTGCCTGGGGCTCGTCATTTTCCGCTTATTTTTTAAGGCTCAAAGAGGGCTTACCAGGAACCTACAGGGCGGTGCTCGCCCTGGCTGCCCTTGGAGCAGTGGTTGGCATTGCAGGCCTGGCCGGCTGGTATGACGTGGCATTTTCCCTTTCCCATTACCTTGGAATAATCCTTCCCATATTGGGAACGGTAGTAGCCCTCATACGACTGGTTCAAGGTTTCCCCTCTTCGCTTTACTTTTTCCTCTCCTGGCTCTTTTTAGGTATTGGCGGGCTTACCTTCTCACTCATGGGGCTCAAGGTCCTGCCTGTTTCCTTCATCACCGTCAATTCCAGTGCATTTGGAATTGCCTTCCAATCCATCCTTCTTTCGGTAGCCCTGTCCGACAGGTTTAAGCGCCTAGAAATGGAAACCGAGCGTCTGACGAGCATGCAAACCCATTACAAGGAAATAAACCTTACCGACGAGGTGACAGGCCTTCCCAACAAGCGGTTTCTTTTTTCGGAATTGGATGAAATGATAGCCAAGGCAAGGCGGACAAATTCACACCTTTCCTTGCTCATGGTAGATGTCGATAATTTTAAAACCTTTCAAGCTTCTTTGGCCCAAAATGAGGGAGATGAGGTGCTGGTGGCTCTTGCCTCGGTAACAAAGGCCTGTACCAGAGAGAGCGACAGGGTCTGCAGCCTGGGGGGCGATCAGTTGGTGGTAGTATTGCCTGGCATTGGGGTGGATACAGCGCTAAAGGCGGCAGAACGAATACGAACGCGTTTCGCCCAAGAAGCTTTCGGCACTACAGGGAATGAAGAACATGATGACGCCGCTCCTTCCCTTACGGTGAGCATAGGCATTTCGGAGCTTTTAGGCGAAGATAGCAAGGAAAGTCTTTTAGGCAGGGCGGACAAGGCTATGTTCGAGGCTAAGTCCAGGGGAAGAAATCGCTGTATAACGCTTTAGCACCTATGGGTGCGTAAATATAATTTTTGGAACGGTAATTGATGAATCCACTTTTCGTGCGAATAGGGCTTTCTTTTTTTGTCGCAGGCTTTTGGATCGCTCTCGCGACCTTGCTGGGCGAAAGGCTGGGGAGCAGAAAAGCTGGCCTATTAGCCAATATGCCTTCCAATATCCTGGTCTCCCTTCTCTTTATGGGTATTACAAAGGGGCCCGAGTATGCCGCCGCCT
>CAZHSK010000189.1:0-3226 GCA_964535235.1 uncultured Treponema sp.
GATCGGGCCTGGAATCATCAGCAACCGTTTGCCTCTCATGTCGCACTCCTTTTGCATCGAGCCGAGCAAGAAACGTCGTCCGACGTTTCTTGCTCGGCTCATCCCGCAAACAACCTAGAATTCCATTTGATCTTCGAAAAGATCGATAAGTTCTTCAGAAACATCGGCACCATCCAAGGTCGCCGTCCCTGACACGTACTCGCAGTAAGCCTGCTTGTTTTCGAATTCCTCTATTTTGAATTTCATCCCGTTGAACTTCAATACCCCCGAATCCTTGCCGGAAATACTGATCTCACCACTCAGGCTAAGCTCGGTGATGGCAGAAAAAAGCGTCGACACAGCCTGCTCGCCATCCTCCCCAGGGATATCCAGCTTATAGGTGAACACCGCGTTGAAGGTCTCGGCCAGGTTCCCATCAAAGATCCATCCCCTCACGGAATAGCCTTCGAAAGCGCTATCCACTACACAATCGATATCCATCACGATTTCCCAAAGCCCTACACCGTTTTCATCATCTTTGGCGGGGGGAAGGGCGGGAGAAACCGGCACGAAGTCATTCGCGGTCTCACTCCACTTGGACACCGTTTTATATACTGCCAGAGGAGTCCCAACCTCTATAGAAAAGCCCTTGGTACTGTCCTGGAGAGCCTGGCTGGATGTATTCTTTTGGGACTCTAAACCTTCAGTTATAGATTCGTTGAGCGCCGATCCCAGCACGGTGAATTTAGATGGAAACAGGGTGTTGAAAAACCCGCAACCAACAAGGAAAAAGGAACAGGCAAGCGCTGCAAAAAAAACAAGGAACGAAGATTTCCTGTGCATCCCTACCCTCCAGTGGTCTTTCAATCCCGCTGGACTCAGTATAGCACAGGATTCTCCTTCATGAGTATTCGGCTGCAAAAAAGGGCGTCCGGGGCGGCAAGCCGCCCCGGACGCCCCACACTAAATCCACCACGTACGCCAATTAGACCCCAAGCGCCCTGCAGCGAACTCTCAAATATCCGCCCGGACGCCGGTACTCTCGTCTACAGCGAAATCCCTCCGCTTATCGTCAGCGTGGCGTTCAGGTCGTCCTTGGTATCGTCCACCAGGGAGTCGGTATAATCCACGCTGAGCTTGGCGCTGGTGGAGAGAATGCTGAAAGCCTTGTCAATAGTAAGCCCACCGGCCACCTTGTAGCGTTGGAAATTCCAGCTGTTGAAAATCGGGTCGAATGAAGCATCGTAGGTAACCCTGTCGAAGAAGCCCTTGGACACCAGGAATTTCGCATCCACGCCAAACTCCACATCCGAGCCTGCAGCCGTCGCCCATTCATGGGCGAATCCCAGACTCAGCTTGTAACGGTCGTACTGCACGGCCCCGTCCAAGCCGTAGGAGAACTCCCAGCCGGTAGCGCCGCTGGCTGCCCCATCCACCCTGGAATAGGTGATATAGGAATCCTCGGTCTTGGCGCCGAAGTTGGTAATAAAACTACCCAGCTTGATACGGCCGCTCTTCCACTGCAGCTTGCCCGTGTGGGTGAGCGTGAGATCGTTCTTCGTCGACGTACTCAATCCCAGCGCGACCGCGTTGGTATCGGCCCACTCGAAGGTATAGTTGAACGAAACGTTGCCGAATATGCCCGAAGGCGGTGATCCAATCCCAAACGTGCCGGTATGGATGACATTGGAAATGTCATCTTCTGTGGCCGCCGCCGTGGATCCGCTCCCCAAAAAGAGTGGCAGAATGTCGGTGAACAGGATGTCGGGAATATTGTCCTTAGTCCATTCATAGCCTAAAGAGAAATTGAAGTCGCCTATGGACTTTTCGAACAGGCCTCCTATGCTTCGCACGTCCGTATCCACCGAAGCCGCCAGGCTCCTATAGGCGCTGTCCGTCTTGTGGTACCAGGCCTCCAGGCCCAGGAAAGGCACTTCCAGGTCGGCCCCGTAGGTCAGGCCCCAAAGCTCACGGTTGAGCGCCTTGGTTATGAGCCCCTGGCTCAAGGGGAAGTAGTCCAGCGCCGGGAAGATATTCTGTACCAAATCCACATAGGTCAAATACGGAGCGATATCAAATCCGAATCCCGTATTGATGTCGCTGGCTAGCTGCGTCATGTCGATGATCGTGCTCGCATCGTTGGCATAAAGCGTCAGCCCCATCCCCGCCGAAAGCGAGAACAGATCGTTCTCCGTGCCCGTATTGAGGCCGAACACCAGGTTCTCCTCGGGCTTTACCGAGCCCAGGTCGTAGAGTGTCCCAATGGCCGAGGCAGTATCCTTAATCGTGGTATAGCGCCCCTGAAGCGAACTGATGAAGGAAATATTTGTCTGAAGCCACCAGAAATCGAACACATCAAAGGAGAATTGGAGGCCGAAGAAATTCTGAGGCCAGGCAGTCTGGTATAGGCCGAGATCCGACAAGCCCTTTGCCACGGTGAGCTCTATAAAAGGTACATCCAAGGCCAGGGAATGTCCCCTGAAGCCAAAGTCCTTTATCGTCTCCTTCTGGAAATTCACGTCCTGGTCGCCGAAGGTGTAACTGAAAATCGGATCGAAGAGAGACAGGCGCAGATACATCTCGTTGCTGTTGTAGTAAAGCCTGGGTTCCTCCCCCGTATAGACGAACTCGTCGTTAAAATTCCAGGGGTTGTAGAGATTCATGATGTTCTGGTAATCGGCGATCAGTGGATTGAGCAGCCTATTTCTGGGATCGGCGAAGGCCTCGAAAAGCGAAAGATCGTCGGCGAAGGTCAATCCTGCATCCAGCTTTACCGGCCCCGCCTTCAAGCTCGCTTCCCCGCCCAATTCATAATCGGTGCTAAGGTCGTGGGTAAAGTCGGCGAAGAAGGGTGCCAGGGCGGCGGTGGTTGTGGTCTTGCCGAAGCCCGCCTCGTATTTTACGTCCAGGTCGGCCACATAGTCGGCCCGGGCCGAGAACGCAGGTCCTCTCTCCCTCACCAGGTCGAAACTGTATGTCTCTCTCGTCTTGTTGTTGTAGCGATCCACTATGCCAATCGTGACTTCAGCCTTATTCTTCCTGCTCGCCGCCGGGGTGATGGCGAAGGCCAATAGCCCCTGGTAGTAGGCAGCCTGCAGCACAGGCTCATCATTCTGGAAGATCTCAAAGTCGGTGATATCGCTCTCGTCCTCCACCTTGAACACCACCAGCTGTTCCTTGCCTATCGCCAACTTGAAGCCTTCGGGGCTCATCAAATTGAGGCCGGGAGGGCTAGCGTCGTGGAGAA
>CAZHSK010000190.1:0-3213 GCA_964535235.1 uncultured Treponema sp.
CCAGCGGCAAGTCTCTGGCTTCCCGCTCTCTTCGGCTAAATTACATTTAAAGGAGTCTGAAAATGGATATCAGGGAAAACGTTAATTCCGAATACGCAAAAACGCTGGATACCGAAGGTTTACGCCGGCATTTTCTGATCAATCAGATTTTTGTGCCGGGAAAAATCACGATGACCTACAGCCATGTGGACAGGATGATAGCCGGCGGTGCAACGCCTGCTGGAAATGTCCTGACCTTGGCTGCGACAAAAGAACTAGGTACCAACTATTTTCTCGAGCGCAGGGAAATGGGCATAATCAATATAGGCGGGCCCGGATCTATCAGCGTAGACGGGAAAAAATTCCCTGTCGGATCCAGGGACGGATTCTATATCTCCATGGGATCCAAGGAAGTTGCCTTCGAAAGCACCGATCCTGCCAAGCCAGCCAAGTTCTATTTTAACAGCGCACCGGCCCACAGAGCTTGTGCAACCAGGCTCATCACACTAGATCAAGCCAAGCGCGTGGAGATGGGCAGCGATGCCGAAAGCAACAAACGGGTCATCAACCAGTTTATCCATCCCGCAGTGTTGGAAACCTGTCAGCTCGTCATGGGCATGACTATTTTCTCCCAGGGCTCGGTATGGAATACCATGCCCGTCCACACCCATGAGCGTCGCATGGAGGTATACCTGTACTTCGATATGCCTGAAGACCGAGTAGTATTCCATTTCCTAGGAAAGCCCGATGAAACCCGGCATCTGGTGGTGCGCAACGAGGAAGCAGTAATCAGCCCCTCATGGTCCATCCACTCGGGGGTGGGGACAGGGGCTTACACTTTTATCTGGGGCATGGCGGGAGAGAATCAGACCTTTACCGACATGGATCATGTTTCCATGAGCACCCTTAAATAAACAGCAAATAAATCAGGAGGTACCTAATGATTTTGGATAAATTCAGGCTGGATGGCAAAGTGGCTATAGTAACCGGCAGTTCCACCGGACTGGGACAGGGCATAAGCCAGGGCCTCGCCGAGGCTGGCGCCGCCGTGGTAGGCGTGGACTATGTGCCTTCCCCGGAGACTAAGCGAAATATCGAGGGAATGGGAGGAAGGTTTCTGGAGATAGTGGCGGACCTAATGTCCATTGCGCCTATTCAGGGCATCATTGAAAAAACTCTCGCAAAGTTCGACAGATTGGACATTCTCGTCAACAACGCGGGCATTATCAGAAGAGAAGACTCCATCGATTTCACCGAGAAAAATTGGGACGATGTGATGAACATCAACGCCAAAACCGTCTTCTTCTTCAGCCAGTCGGCTGCGCGCCAGTTTATTGCCCAGAAATCCGGCGGGAAAATTATCAATATCGCATCAATGCTTTCTTTCCAGGGGGGAATAAGGATTCCCTCCTATACCGCATCCAAGAGCGCCGTAGCAGGCCTTACAAGATTAATGGCCTGCGAATGGGCTAAGTATGGCATCAACGCCAATGCCATAGCCCCGGGGTACATGGCTACGAATAATACCGCGCCTCTGCGAGCCGATGCCCAGCGCAGCGAGGCAATACTGGACCGCATTCCAGCCGGACGATGGGGAACCCCCGAAGATGTTCAGGGAGCGGCAGTTTTCCTGGCATCGCAGGCCAGCGATTACGTGAACGGCTACATAGTCGCCGTGGATGGCGGCTGGCTCGCGCGATAAGTATGCTGCAATCGTGCCGATTTTTAGGCGTAAAAGGGAGGGATCATGATAGCGACTAACGTTAAGCACATAGGCAGATATAAAGGATTGAGCCCGTTACTCGACAAGGCCATCAATTGGGTTCTGGCTGGAGGATGGGAGGCGCTGCCCGAAGGCAAGCATGAAATAGAAGGTACATCGCTTTACGCGATCGTGCAACGCTATGATTCCAAGCCGGTGGAAAAATGCCGATTTGAAGCCCATAAAAAATACATCGATATTCAGATGATTGTATCTGGCACAGAAATAATGGAAGGAGCGGATCCCGGTTCGCTGACGGTGAGCGAGCCCTATAAGCCGGATGTTGAATTCTACGCCAATCCAAAGGCGGGCTCCTTCTGCAGCTTTGTCTGCTCCTCAGGCGATGCTCTCATATTTTTTCCCGAAGACGCCCATCGTCCCTGCATTGCCAAGGATGGCAAGCCGGAAGCAATACATAAAATCGTACTCAAGGTGGAGGCTCTATGAAAGTAGTGAGTTTCGGCGAAGTAATGCTCAGGCTCAAGTCGCCGGGATTTGAAAGACTTTTCCAGTCGCCATCGTTTGAAGCCACTTTCGGAGGTTCCGAGGGTAACGTAGCAGTAGCCTTGGCGCGACTGGGAACCCCTGCGTCCTTTGCCACTGTGCTGCCCGACAATCAGATCGGCAGGGAGTGCGTAAGAGAGCTTCGTTATCACGGAGTGGATGTATCGCTCATCGCCATGAAAAAAGGCCGGATGGGGATTTATTTTTTCGAAAACGGATCCAACCAGCGGCCATCCAACGTCATCTACGACAGGGCGGGATCAGCCATCGCGGAAATTGAACCTGGAGATATCGATTGGAAAAAGGCTTTTGAAGGAGCCGGGTGGTTTCACATTTCCGGTATAACTCCCGCCATATCCCGCAAGGCCGCCGACGCATCAATAGCGGCGGTGAAAGCCGCAGCCGAGGCAGACATGAAAATATCCTTCGACCTCAATTTCCGGGCAAAGCTTTGGAATTACGGAGCCAAAGCCCAGGATGTTATGGGCGAGATAGCTTCCTACGCCCATGTTCTCATAGGCAACGAAGAGGATTATCAGAAATCATTGGGGCTTGAGGGTCCAAAGCTGTCCGAGGAAGGAAGCATAGAAACCAGCGAATATGCCGCAATGTGCGATCGCGCTTTGGCAAGGTACCCCAGAACAGAATACGCCGCAGTAACCTTGCGGGAAAGCCGCTCCGCCGACAGCAACGGCTGGTCGGCCATGTTGGCAAACCGTAAGGCTGCCCTAATCTCCAGGAAATATTCCATCACCGATATCGTGGACCGGGTAGGCGCCGGCGATTCTTTCTCGGCCGGTCTTATTTACGGTCTTATCAATTTCAAGGATGATGCACAGAAGGCCTTGGAACACGCTGTAGCCCTCTCATGCCTCAAACATACCATCTCCGGCGACTTTGCCTTGGTAGAGCCGGGGGAAGCCCAGAAACTTATGGGCGGAGACGCTTCCGGAAGGGTTCAGCGTTAA
>CAZHSK010000191.1:0-3174 GCA_964535235.1 uncultured Treponema sp.
CTGGGTTTCGGCAGGATCGCCGTAGTCTATGTCCTGGCGCAGGAAGCCGCCCAGAACGCTGCGGCTTTCGAAATTACATACATCTTGCCCGGGAATGAGGAGCCTGAGGTTCTTCTTCTTGGACAACATGCTTAAGGCTTCTTCATCGAAGCCGGGTGCTGTTATGCATTCGGCGAAGAGTTCGCCCAAGGCTCTGGCGCAGTCGGCGCTGAAGGGTCTGTTCAGGGCCATGACTCCGCCAAAGGCGGAGATGGGATCGCAGGCAATGGCTTTGGAGAGGGCTCGTGCCAGGGCCTGGGTTTCGGACTCTGCATTTTCTGGTTTGGCTTCCGAAATGCCGCATGGAGTAAGGTGTTTTACCACCACGGCCGCTGGTGCATGGAACCTGGATACCGCTCGCCATGCAGCATCCAGGTCGAGGATGTTGTTATAGGATAATTCCTTGCCCTGAAGGAGCTTGCCTCCCATGGGCGAGCCTTCCTCCTCCAGGGAGTAGAGTTCGGCCTTCTGATGGGGGTTTTCGCCATAGCGCAGGTCCTGGACCTTCCAGCCGCTCATCGAGTAGAAGGAAGATTTTTGAGCCTGGCCTTTAGCGCTGTCTGCGGCGAACCAGTTGGCTATGGCCGCATCGTAGGAGGCGGTGCGGGCGAAGGCCTTGGTAGCCAGGCTGACCAGGGTTGCAGGGGAAAGGACACCCGAAGCCTGGAGCTCGGCGAGAACAGTGGCATACTGATCTGGGGAGCTTAAAACGGCCACTCTTTCGTGGTTCTTGGCAGCCGCCCTTAAAAGGGCGACTCCTCCTATGTCGATCTGCTCTATGATTTCTTCCCTGGTGCTGGAGGGCTCGGCAATGGTTTTTTCAAAGGGATAGAGGTTGACGACCACCATGTCTACAGCCCTGTAGCCCAGGGCTGTGATTTCATCCAGATCGGAGCCGGAGGAGCGGGCCAGTATGCCGCCGTGAACGGCCGGGTGGAGGGTCTTCACTCTTCCGCCCAGGATTTCTCCGGCCCCGGTATAGGCCGAGATTTCCTCGACTTCGAGACTTGCGGCCTTCAAGGTCTTGGCCGTGCCCCCCGATGCCAGAAATTTCCAGCCCAGGCCTGAAAGTCCAGCGGCGAATTGGACCAGATTGGTCTTGTCATGAACGGATAGAATCGCGGTAGGCATTGTCAGTGTCCTCCTTCCGGGTTAGGTGTATCATGACCGCTTAAGGCCGCAAACCGTTTCGCGGCGCGCAGCACCAGGCGGTGCTCCAGTTCGTGCATTCTGGTCTCAAATCCTTCCAGCCTCTCGCCAGGTATGAAATCCAGTCGTTCCGATTCCAGCACAGGGCCGGTATCCACTCCTTCGTCGGGCACCAGGTGGATCATGGCGCCGCTATGGCTTATCTCTCCCCGGGCATGAGCTTCCCAGGCTCGTTCTATGCCATGGGTGCCGGGAAAGCTGCCAGGGAGGGCGGGATGGAGGTTGTAGATTTTTACTGGGAAGCGCTGAATAAAGGCTGAACTGAGTATGCGCATCCAGCCCAATAGCAGGATGTAGTCAGGAGCGTAGGAGGCCACGAGATCGGCCAGCCTGGCATCGTAAGCCCGGCGGGAGCCCCTAGCGTCCAAGCTTGAATCTCGTTGGTAGGGAAAGGCGATGCCAGGTACCCCGGCCCTCTCGGCCCTGGCAAGGGCCGGGGCTCCGGGCTCCGAGGAGACTACGAGAACAGCCCGTGCGCGCAAATTCCCCTGGGCAATGGCATCCAGGAGGACCTGCAGATTGCTACCCCGCCCGGAGACGAGAATGGCAAACCTGGGGATAGATGGGCTGGAGTTCATGTTCTGCTTCCAAATTCGAGCTGGGCCTTGCCGCTGCCCGGCGCGAGGTGTCCGATTACATAGAATTTTTCACCCACAAGGCTGGCGAGGGTATCTAGGTTTTCGGGATCGATGACGGCAACCATGCCTATGCCCATGTTGAACACCCTGTACATTTCCGCCACAGCCACCCTTCCCTTCTCCATTATGAGCTTGAACAAGGGGGGCATAGGCCAGGCCTGGGTTTGTATGTGAGCGTCCAGGCCGGAAGGGAGAACCCTGGGTACATTGCCTTCGAATCCTCCTCCCGTGATGTGAGCCAGGGCTTTGATGAGCTCAGGTTCCCTTTGGAGGACGGGGTACAGAAGAGAAAGATAGGATCGATGGGGCTCTAGAAGGGCTTTGAATAGAGGTTTGCCCAGGATTTGGCCATAGTCATGGTATTCGGCTTCGGTAAAGAGGCTCCTAGCCAGTGAAAAACCGTTGGTATGGAGGCCGCTGGAGGCGAAGCCTACGAGCGCATCTCCGGCTTTGATTCCCTGCCGGGGCAACATGTGACTTTTATCCACTACGCCCACAATGGCTCCAGCCAGGTCAAATTCCTCGGAGAGGTATACCCCGGGCATTTCGGCGGTTTCGCCGCCTATGAGGGCGCAGGAAGCCTCCCTGCATGCCGAGGCCATGCCTTCCACCGCCGATGCGATCATGGAGGGTTCCAGGCGGGAAGAGGCTATGTAGTCCAGGAAGAAGAGGGGTTTGGCGCCCTGGACGAGGATATCGTCCACGCAGTGATTGACGATGTCCCTGCCGATGCTCGTATAGCTTTTGAAGAGGGAGGCGAGCTTTACCTTAGTCCCGACACCGTCGGTGGAGGCTACCAGCACTGGTTCCTTAAGTCCTGCGAGGGCCGAGGCGTCGTACATGCCCCCGAAGGAACCTATACCCGCCAGGACTTCCGGTCCGTAGGTGGAGCGCACCGCAGCCGACATGAGTTCAACCGCCCTTTCGCCGGCTTCTATGTCCACTCCCGCAGCGGCGTAGCTGGAGGCCTTTGCGCCTAGCGCGGCCACGCCGTGCAGGTGCGGCGAAGGGTCTGCGATCGATGCAATATGATCGAAGCCGGGCATCAGGGTTCTTCCCTCGCCAATATCCCTTCTAAACCTGCTCCTTGGCGCATCGATGCGGGCCACGCGTGCGTAGGCCGCTTCGATAGCTCGGGGCAGGGTTCCAGCCCAGGCCGAGGCGGAGAGGAGCCTGCCGCCCTTAGCCAGGAAGACCTTGTCGTATTCCGGCGCATCGGAAGTTGTATCTGCGAGCCTTGTAGCGCCGTGGAATACGAAGGAGTCCCCTTCCCTGCCGTGATCCACGA
>CAZHSK010000192.1:0-3153 GCA_964535235.1 uncultured Treponema sp.
GCCTGCTCGGAGGCCAAAGCCAGGGCTGACAAACTTTCTGGACAGGCCCGGGCCTCGGCCGATGAAACAGCCGCCCTGGAAGCCCAGGCACCAGAAGATACTATAGCGCGAGAGCGGCTCCAGGCTTTAAAGGCCAATATTGCCGATGGGCGACAAAGGCTCTTCAACTTGGAGAAGGCCTGTGAGCTCTGGCAGCGCCGTCAAAATGCTATCGAAGAAAGCAGGAAGGCGAGAGAGGAAGAAGAAAAAGCAAGTCTTCTTTTCACCAGTCAAAAGGCTGCTGTAGATAAGCTTGCCAAGGCAGTCGAGGCCTTAAAGCTCCCCCCGCACGAGGAAAGGAATCTCAGGGCAAACTGGGAAGCGCTCCGCCACCGCCAAGGTCTTTTTACAGCCCTCCTGGATGAGGGCCGGCGCAGACAAAAGCTTTTATCAGACAAGGATAGCCTGCAGAGCAAGCTTAGAGAGGCCGCCGAAGCCGCAAGCGAGGCGGAAGTACGGCTCCAGGCTGCGGAAACGCAATTCCTTGCACTGGAAGAAAAAGCCGCCAAGGGCAGGACCCTCTTCGCAGCGGGAAACCTGGCCATAGGACTCCAGCACGGCAAGCCCTGCCCTGTCTGCGGCTCATTGGAGCATCCCGTTCCAGCCCAGAATATTGGTGAAGAAGAAATTCCTTCGGCCGCAGAGCTGGCAAAGGCGAGGGCTGCCCGAATAAAAGCCGGGGAGGAACTGGCTTCCCTGGGCGCTACCTTGCAGCACCTTGAGTCAAATCTCCAGAATCTAGAAAAAGAACTATCCTCCTCCGGCCAGGAGATGGCGCACCGGGCTAATGCCATCGGGGAGCTTTTCCCTGCAACATTGGAAAAAGGGCTTTCAGCCCAGGACAGTCATGAAGCCGGTCTTTTTATGGAAGATCTGGAGCTTTTAGTCGAAAAGACTACCGAAGAAGTCACCAAGGCCGAAACTCAGATACGGTCTCTAGAAGAAAGCAGGAGGAAGCTGGAGGAAGCCGAGGCGGAACATTCGGCTTCCCAAACGAACCTGGAAGGCCTTCGCCTCCGGATGGAAGAGGCCGGCCGCCAGCTTGCCAGCAGTCTGCGCGGCCTTGCCGAGATTGAACGGGACTCAGGCATAGAGGACCCCTCTCCGGCCCGGTATGCACTGGCCGCCGAACTCGAAGCTCGCCAAAAAGAAATAGATTCCCTCCAGGCAGGGATAGACAGCCGGCAAGATGCCCTGAGCAGGGCGAAGGCTAAGCTGGAGACGCTGGGACCCGAGGTGGAATCGGCCTTTGAAACGCTGGAAAATGAAAAAAAGCGGCTTCAGGAAGCGCTGGGGACCGAGAAAGGATTCGATGATGAAGAACTGGGCGGGATACTGGGTGAACTCGAAAAGAACTCGTTGAGCTCAGTAAATCTCGCTACGGAAGAACGTATGGCCACGGACTACAGGGAGGCGCTGGCGGCAGCTAGGGCTGAGGCGGCCACGACGGCCGAAGCCGCGACCGATATATCGGCCCAAGGCAATGAAGAGATAAACCTCGAGGACCTGCAGTCCGCACAAAACCAGGCCCGCCAGGCCCTTGAAGAAGCTCGATCCAGGGTGGATGCCTTGCGCATCAGCATGGACAGGCTGGAGAAATCCTTGTCCCGCAGGGCGGATTTGCTGCGGGACCTAGATGCCGCCGATGAAGGCAGTAGGGGACTTTACGGACTTTCTGAACTGCTGCGTGGCGAGATAGCCGGGCGTAGGCTGCCCTTCAAGAACTTTGTTCTGGCCATGTATTTCAGCCAGGTGGTGCATCGGGCATCCATTCATCTTTCCCGTATGTCCGAAGGTAGATACTACCTCAAGGCCGACGAGGGCCAGACAGGAGGCAGGGGAAAGATAGGACTGGGCTTAAGGGTTTTAGACTCCTGGACAGGGCTGGACCGCCCCAGTTCCACGCTTTCGGGGGGAGAAAAATTCCTGACATCCATAAGCCTGGCCCTGGGTCTGGCCGACTCTCTGCGGGAGCAAAGCGGGGCGGTGAGCCTGGAGTCGGTGTTTATCGATGAGGGCTTTGGCTCTCTGGATGAGGAATCCCTGGACAGGGCTATCCGGGTGCTGGACAAGATACGAGGTTCGAGGATTATCGGCATTGTATCCCATGTACCCGAGCTGAAGGCTCGCATCCCTTCGCGCATCGAGGTGGAGAAGACTACGACTGGATCGACTCTCGGGCAATATTCAGGCCTATTTGGACACTGATCCCGACCATATCTGGAGGAACAGCTCGTGCAATTCTTCGTCGCTGTAGAGTCTAGGGCTCTGGGCTCTGCGTTTGTAGGATTTTGCATCTTCGAAAACAGTCTCTCGCAGAGATTCATCCATACCTGCTGTTTTCAGGTTATGAGGAATGCCGAGGCTCGCCCCTAGATCGGCAACCGCTTTGGCGGAATCCAGGGCGTTTATGGACGATAGTCCGGTGAGGGCCTGCCCTATGGCGATGAGTCTGGTCTCAGCCACAGGTACATAGGATTTCATCATGAAGGGAAGGATGATGGCATTGGCCAGGCCATGGGCTAATCCGCCCAGGGCTCCCGCCGCATGGGCGAAGCCGTGGACCATGCCCAGTCCAGCCTGGGAAAGCGCAACCCCCGCCAGCGTAGAGGCAATGGCCATGGATTCTCGGGCTTTCAGGTTCTCTCCCTGCTCGTAAGCCTTTTTAAGGCTTAATCCAATCAGTCTGATGGATTCCAGGCAGAAGATATCAGCCACCGGATTATTGCCTCTACTTAGGTAGGCTTCCACCGCGTGGGTGAGGGCGTCCATGCCCGTAGCGGCGGTAAGTGACGGGGGCATGGAAACCTGCAAGAGAGGATCCACCAAGGCGAGCCTGGGGAAGAGTGTGTGCCCCGCAGTTCCCTTCTTGGCTTTTTGCCCTGCCGCTTCCAGGCTGAAAACAGCGGCATTGGTTGTTTCAGAGCCTGTGCCCGCCGTTGTGGGAATGGCTACCAAGGGGGGCAGGGGTTTGGAAAAGGCCAGGCCAGTACCGATGAAATCCTCAACAGGTCTTCCTTCGGCTACGGAGGCCCCAATGCCCTTGGCGCAGTCCATGGGACTGCCACCGCCATAGGCCAGGATCGAATCGCAGCTTTCCTTTTTAAATAAGGC
>CAZHSK010000193.1:0-3152 GCA_964535235.1 uncultured Treponema sp.
GTTTGCGGTATCCGCCATGCCTGCAGCGGCATCGTAGACATCCTTGGCCGCCTGGTCCTCGGCGCAGAGGTACAGGGCTTTGGGGGCTGTGGAATTAGGTTTCCTTTCGGCATAGAGCCATTGAAGAAGGGGAAAGGCAAAAATCACCGCCCTATCCCGCCTTATATCCGTCTTGACGAAAAGATTTTCTCCCTTTTCAAAGAGTTCCGATAGCACTCGTTCGTAAAATACTGATCGATAGGGGTCCGAAGCCGCAGCGCGCTCAAGGAGAGCAGGGGCGACGGAAAATCGCGATAAGTCCATATGCGTTCCTACATTATAGGTTATGGCCCGGAGTTCCGGAGCCTTTGCATTCCTTCCAAGAAAGTCGGGTTCATATGCTTGAACCAAGCTGTAACCATACTGTAAAAATGAAGGAAAGTGAAGGGCTGAGAGGATTAAGGATATATCGATATAAGCATATAGTAATTTTTAAAAACTCATGCTACAATTTTTCGTAATTTCCATGTTTACCTATTCAATCGGGAGTTTCTCACATGAATGATGTCAAGAAAATCCTCATCATCGGCGGCGGCTATGGCGGTGTCTGGGCAGGGAAGATCCTGGAAAAACATTTCAGGAAAAATCCTTCAGTCGAGATTACCCTTGTGGATACCAAGACATTCCACACCCTCATGACCGAACTGCATGAAGTAGCGGGATGGAGGACCGAGCCGGAGTCGGTACAGGTTAGCTTTCGCAAGATATTCGCCACCAAGAAAATCAATGTCGTGCAGGACACGATCAAGACCGTCGACTTCGAAGCCAAGAAGGCCTTTGGTCCCCTAGGCGAGTACAAATTTGACTTCTGCGTCGTTGGCGCTGGCGCCGAACCCGAATTCTTCGGTATCCCCGGCATCAAGGAAAACAGCTTTTCCCTCTGGTCCTTTGAAGATGCCATGAGGATCCGCAACCATGTGGAACATGTTTTCTACGCCGCTTCCAAGGAACTGGATCCTGTCGCCAGAAAGCGCATGCTTACCTTCGTAGTGGCCGGTGCAGGCTTTACCGGCATCGAGATGATCGGTGAGCTTCTGGAGTACAGGGACGTGATGTGCCGCAAGTACTACATGGATCCCAAGGATGTCCAGATCACCAATATCGAAGCCCTCCCATCCATTCTCCCCATACTGGAAGAGCCCTTGAGGGCCAAGGCTGAGAAGTACCTGGCCAAGAAGGGCTGCAAGGTTATGCTTGGACAGGCTATCGTGGGTGCCGAACCCGGCAAGGTCCTGCTCAAATCCGGTGAAATCGTAGAAACCGACACCTTTATCTGGACCTGCGGCGTCAAGGGCTCCAGCTTCGCTGGCTCACTCCCACTGCCCATGGGCAAGCGCAATCGCATCGAATGCGACGATGGGATGCGCTCAACCAAGTATCCGAACGTCTACGTGGTGGGCGACAACGCCGGCCTCATGGTAAACGGCAAACCCATGGCACAGGTGGTCGAGTCGGCCCACTTCTCCGCCGAAGCGGCGGCCAAGAACATCATCGCCGACATCGATGGCGGTGAGCGGCACTCCTTCAAGCCCAATTACCATGGCTTCATGGTATCCATAGGCGGCCGCTATGGCGTGGCCAACGCGATGAACTGGAAGACCTCGGGCTTTATAGCCATGTTCTTCAAGCACTTCATCAACATGTTCTACCTCTTCAACATCGCAGGCTTTAACCAGGTCTGGGAGTACTTCAAGCACGAGTTCCTGGACATGAAGAACAACAGAACCTTTATTGGAGGTTTCATCTCCTACAAGGTGCGCTCCTATTGGGTACTCTTGCTGAGGATGTGGCTAGGACTCATGTGGCTCTTCGAGGGCATCAACAAGATCGGCGAAGGCTGGCTCAATTTTGCAAAGGGCTCCAGCTCGGGCTGGATGTTCTCACCGGGCGTGGTGCAGAAGGGCGTGCAGGTCGCTGCCGACGCTGGTAGCGCCGCCAGCGAGGCCTGGGATGCGGCGGGTGCTGCGGCAGCCGAGCCGGTGGCCGAGGCTGTGACCGCAGCCAGTGGTGCCTGGGACGCAGCGGCCGAGGTGGCCACCGAAGCGGTGACCGCCGCTTCAGGCGCATGGGAAGCAGCCGGCGAAGCCGTAGCCGAAGGCGCTGAGCAGGTATTTAAGGTGGTGTGGAATCTGGCGAAACCTATTCTCGATCCTCAGTCAGGATTGGTTACTTGGTTCAGAACCACTTTCATGGATGGCATTTTCGCCTTCCTCCCCTTCAACCTATTCCAGATAATGATCGTGTTCATGGAAATCGCCATCGGCCTAGCCCTCTTCGGCGGCTGCTTTACCTGGCTGGCCGCTGTCGCGAGTATCGGCATGTGCGTCATATTCACTATGTCGGGCATGTTCGCCTGGAATCAGCTTTGGTTTGTCTTCGCCGCGATAGTCATGCTGGGCGGAGCGGGAAGGGCTTTCGGCCTTGACTATTGGGTTGTCCCCTTCTTCAAGAAGTGGTGGAACGGCACTAAAATAGCCCGGAAGTGGCACTTCTACGGCGACGATCCGACCAAGTAACAGGCCATCTTTCTAATGCAAAGCCGGAGCTCCCTTTGCTTGTGTCTGGGGATCTCCGGCTTTTTTAAGGCCTGAAAGGTTTTATAAATAAGATGAAGGATATCTGGAAGAACACTCCCTCCATCGGCTCCAGGCTCGACAAGGTAGAGGCGGTTCTAGCCGCTACCTTGAATGATCCGAGCTTCCCCCTGGCTAAGGCCACTTCCACCCTGGTTTTGTCTGGCGGCAAAATGCTTAGGCCCGCCTTTGTCATAATTGGCTCAGGCTTCGGCTCAAAAGGCAGAGGCAAAAACCGGGAAAACCGAATCCACCATATAGCGGCTGCTATCGAATTAATCCATGCGGCTAGCCTTGTGCACGATGATATAATCGATGATGCCGCATTCAGACGGGGTGTGCCCACGCTCCACACCGAATTCAATGTCACCAACGCCATTCTGGCCGGCGACTGGCTTTTTTCCCGAAGCTTCAGGCTCGTGGCCGACTATGCGGATTCAAGCAGCGCCAAAATACTAGCCCGCTTCGTAGGTGGGATCTGTGCCGCCGAAATAGGCCAGGACTTGGGCAAATTCAGCTTCTCCATCTCCAAGCGAAGCT
>CAZHSK010000194.1:0-3125 GCA_964535235.1 uncultured Treponema sp.
TGCCCTTTGCCGCGGCGATTTCGGCTGATGACAAATTGGTGATGAGCTTGGCGCAAGAATTGACCAGGACAACCGAATCCCTGCCGAAATCGCCGTCCACCGCCACCACTCCCCTTGGAAGGAGGGATTTACGGGCCCTCATGGCGGCCAGGGCTCCCTCATCCACGGTGATCGAACCCTTGGGCTGGGAGTTTTTAAGCCACCTGATGCGGTTCTTAAGGGCATGATCGGCATCGAAAAGGGTGCCTATGGATTCGCCGGCAGCCACCCTGGCGATAACCCTAGGCTCCCTGCCATGGGCTATCACTACCCTGCAGCCTGCATCCCGGGCTATCTCCACCGCCGCCAGCTTGGTCTTCATGCCCCCGGTGGAAAACTCCGAACCCCTTCCCCCGGCGGCGGCCAGCTGTTCGCCAGTCACCTTGCGGGTATAGGGAATGGGCTTGGCCTCAGGATTGCTCCGGGGATCCGAGTCGTAGAGATAATCCACATCCGAAAGGATAAGTAGAAGCTCGGCGCCTATCTTGCTGGCTACATAGGCCGAAAGCCTGTCGTTGTCCCCGAAGGCGTTCCCTATCTCGGCGGTGGAAATGGTGTCGTTTTCATTGAAGACAGGGATGACCCTGTCCGCCAGGAGGGTCTCTATGGTAGCCTGGAGGTTGAGGTATGATGCCCTGTCGTCCCATGCATCCCGGGTAACAAGAATTTGGGCGGCCGTAAGGCCATAAACACCGAAAGCCCGGCGGTATTCCTCCATGAGCACCGGCTGGCCTATGGCCGCGCAAGCCTGGCGCATGCGTACTTCGGTAAGCCGTGTGCGAATGCCCAATTCGCGGGCCCCCATGCCTATGGCGCCAGAAGTGACCAGGATTAGCTGCTTGCCCGCGGCCACTAATTCGGCGAATTGCTCGGCCACCTTGTGGATGTAGGCGCTGTCCACCCCACCCCGTCCCGGATCGAGGGCCTGGACAACTTCACCCGAAGCGCTTTTCCCCTCTTCGGCTGTGTGGATTCTGGTAAGCCTGGAAGGCTGATCTTTGGGTCTGGTTATGGTGGCCGTACCTATTTTGACTACAATGCGGGTGGCGGCTGCCAGGGCCGCCCTGGCAGCCGCCTCATCGGGCTCCGCCTTTACTAAGCTCAAGCTACTATTGCCCACAATCACGGTGGGAGTATTCTTGTTTTTTGCAGAAGCAGCCATAGTCATCACCTCTCTGAATCTAGGGGCAGATCCCTGTGCAGGAAATTCTTCTTGCCCGATGCGTAATCCCCGACTATCTGGCCCGAACCCTCCAGGTGCCACTTGTAGCTCAATAGGCCCTGAAGTCCCATGGGACCTCTGGCGTGGAGCTTGCCCGTGGATATGCCCACTTCGGCGCCCAGGCCGTAGCGGTAACCGTCGGAAAAGCGGGTGCTGGCGTTGTGATACACCGATGAGGAATCGACGCCCATCATAAAACGCCGGGCCGCATCCCCGGATTCTGAGACTATCGCGTCGGTATGCCCCGAGCCATAGCGGTTTATGTGTGCGATTGCTTCGTCCAGGGAGTCTACAATTTTGACAGCCATGCGGTAATCCAAAAACTCTACCGACCAGTCTTCGTCCTGCTTGATGCTGAAACTGTCAGGAGTCGGCTGCGCTCCCGAGAGGAACTTGGCGCAGCGAGGGCAGATGTCGAGGCTCACCCCGGCCTTGGAAAGGGCAGTCAAAAGGGCAGGGAGATTTTGTTCGGCGTAGGACTTGTGCACCAGCAAGACCTCGGCGGCGTTGCAGGTGGCGGGGTACTGGGTCTTGGAATCCACGGCGATTTTTTCCGCCATGGCCGGGTCGGCATCTTCGTGGACATAGACGTGGCAGACACCGTCGGAATGGCCTAGCACAGGAATCCGGCTGGATGCCTGGATTTTCGCCACGAATTCCCTGGATCCCCGGGGTATCACCAGGTCAACAAAGCGATCCAGCAGTAGCAGTTCCCCTATCTCCTCCCTGGTTTCCAAGGCTACTAGCCACTGGCTGGGAAGGCCGGCTTCTTCGCCGGCTTTGCCTATGATCTCGGCCAGAACCTTGTTGCTTTCCTTGGCCTCGCTGCCACCCTTGAGAACGATGGCATTACCGCTCTTGGCGGCGAGGCAGGCCATTTGGACAAGGGCATCGGGTCTGCTTTCGAAGATCATAGCGATAAGGCCGATGGGGCAGGATACACGTCGTAGCGTTAAGCCTTCGTCTAAAAGCCGGGCTTCCAGCACCTTGCCGCAGGGATCGGGCAGCTTGATCAGCGCTTCGATGCCTCGTGTGGCTTCGTCGATCTTGGAGCCCTTGAAGCCCAGACGCTTGAGCAGGGGACTGGGGAGGCCCGAGACCTCGGCCGCTGCCACATCCCTGTCGTTGGCGGCTTCTATTGCCGACCTGGACTCGCTCAGCTTACTGCTTATGGCTTTCAAAGCCTTGTTTTTAGTCTCGCCTGAAATGCCCAAAAAGGCCGCAGCAGCCCTGGATCCCAGTTCGACCTTGTCTTTCGTATCCATGGGCGCTAGGGTATCAGAAATCGGCCTGGCCGCCAACGGGAGCGTTGCGCCGGTCTGGCTACAGGGCAAGAGCGAGACGGCAACGCTGGCGCATAATTGCCACAGGTGGCAGCACTTCATCAAGGTTGACGAGAGTGCGCCGACACCACTATCCTTATAGTACACTCCATTTTCCGCAAGGAGGAGATATGGTAACAGCTCATACAGCCAGACCTTTCCAGGACAAGGAATTCGATACTTTCACCACTGCCGCTGGCAGCTTCGATATTTATTTTCTTGGCCATGGTTCGCTCGCTATAGCGTTGGGCGATTTCGTTACCTATATTGATCCTGTAAGCGATCAAGGCAACTTCACTCACTATCCCAAGGCCGATCTGATTCTAGTAACACATGAGCATGCGGATCATTTAGATAGGTCTGTCATAAAAACCTTAAGCAAACCTGGCACGAGGTTGATACTATCCAAGCCCGCCAAGGAAAAACTGGGTTTTGGAGAAGCCCTTGGCACCTCAGAAACTACGGTTGTTGCCCTGCCCCAATGGGCAGTCGAAATGACGATTAAAGCTGTACCAGCTTATAATATCAGCGAGGGGCGCATC
>CAZHSK010000195.1:0-3098 GCA_964535235.1 uncultured Treponema sp.
CCGGCCATGGCGCAGGAGCCGAAAAGGCTGATCTGCCTTGTGACCACCGACTGCAGAGGCAGCTCCACCTTGGGGCTGACATTGCCGATGAGGGTTACCGAGCCGCCCTTCCGGGTGCTGGCTATGGCGGTGGCTATGGGGGCTGATGAGCCCACGGCCTCGAAGCTTCTGTCCACGCCTCGGCCTTCGGTGAGCTCGAGAATCGTTCCACGGCTGGCCGGATCGGAGGGATCCAGGGCGAAGCTTGCGCCGGCTGCCAGGGCGGCGATCCTGCGCTCGGGATCGGTATCCAGGGCCAGGATGAGTCCAGGCGAATGGGCTCTCAAGATTTGGATGAGCAAGAGACCAATGAGGCCCGAACCTATCACCGCCATGGAATCGCCCATGGCTATGGGCGTGATGGCCGCGGCATGGGCGGCCACCGCGGTGGGCTCGGCCAGTGAGGCCGCGGCGAAATCCAGATTGGCCGGCATGGCGTAGAGAATGCGCTCCGGCACCACCAGGTACTCGGCGAAGCTGCCGTCCCGGCGGTAGTCGCCGCAGGAAACGCCCAGGACCATCCGGTTGTCGCAGAGGTTCACCTCGCCCCTTCGACAGTGGAAACACTTACCGCAGTACTCCGTAGAATCGAAAGTGACCCTGTCGCCGGTCTTGAAGCCCTTTACGGCCGAGCCTGTTTCCACGATCTCCCCCGAGGCCTCGTGTCCCATGACAATGGGAGGAATGCGCCTGCCGGTGGAACCGTCCATGCCGTGGACGTCGGAGCCGCAGATGGCCGAAGCCCTGACCCGAACTATCACGTCATCAGGTGCCCTCAAGACGGGTTCCGGATAGTCTTCCCTATAGACAAACTTATTGTACGCTTCGAGCACGAGGGCTTTCATGGAGCCTCCTGTCTTAACGCTGAATGCGCGCCGAGCCGCCCTTGGAAAAGGCCACTACCTGGTCCAGGGTGGCCATGGTGGTGTCCCCGGGAAAGGTGGTGAGCAAGGCGCCGTGTGCCCAGCCCAGGGCTAGGGCTTCCTGGGGATCCTTGCCCTCCAAAAGTCCGTAGAAAAGGCCCGTTGCGAAACCGTCGCCTCCGCCTACGCGGTCGTAGACGTCCAACTCGGCGGTAGGGGCGGCGTAGCGCTTGCCCTCCAGCCATAGCACGGCGCTCCAAAGGTGGCGGTTTGTGGATTTCACTTCCCGGAGGGTGGTGGCCACGCCCTTTACGTTGGGCCAGCGCTCCTTCACTTCCTCTATGGTGCGATAGAAGGCCTCGGGATCGAGCTTGGAGGCAGAGTGGATGTCCGGACCCTTAAGCCCCAGCCCCATCTGGAGGTCTTCCTCGTTGCCCACAATGATATCCACCTGCTCGGCGATGCGGCCCAAGACTTCCGAAGCCTTGGCGCCGGAGCCGTTGGCCGCCCAGAGCTTGGCCCTGTAGTTGAGGTCGAAGGAAACCACTGCCCCGGCCTTCTTGGCCGCCTTCATGGCCTCGATGACCAGTTCAGGGGTCGTTGGAGAGAGGGCGGCGAATATACCGCCCGAGTGGAGCCAGCGGACTCCCTTGGCAAAGAGGGCATCCCAGTCGAAATCACCGGGTTTTAAAAGAGCCGCCGCCTCGTTGGCCCTATTGTAGAAGACCACGGGAGCCCGCACGCCCTGGCCGCGATCCGACCAGACTTGGGCCATGTTAGGCCCCCGAACTCCATCGTGCTTGAAGCGCTTATAGATACCCTGGACTCCCATCTTGCGCACTTCGCCTTCGATTTTAGCCCCGATGGGGTAGTCGACCATGGCGCTGGCCACGGCCGTACTTTGGCCAAAGCAGCGGGCCAGGTTGGCGGCTACGTTGAACTCGCCGCCGGATACGTGGATCTGATAGGTGTCGGCAAAACCGAAGGGGATGATGCCCGGATCGAGCCTGGTGACTAGAGCACCCAGGGAGAGGAAATCCAATCCACCGGCTTTTTTAGCCGGAATTTTAAATTCTGACATAATGTTACTCCTTTCTGACTTTACACAGTATAGGTGGAGGCGGAGGTTGTGCCGCCATGGCCTGTCCAGTTTGTGTGGAAAAACTTGCCCCTAGGCTGATCGACCCGCTCATAGGTATGGGCACCGAAATAGTCGCGCTGGGCCTGCAAAAGGTTGGCCGGCAGCCGCTCTGTCCTCATTCCGTCGTAATAGGAGAGGGCTGAGTAGAGGGCAGGTGCGGGGATGCCCGATACGGCGCATTCGGCCACCACACGCCTCCAGCTGGCCTGGCTGGCACCCAGCTTCTCGGCGAAGAAGGGAGCGAGCATTAGATTGGCCAGGGCCTTGTCCTTGTCGAAGGCTTCCTTGATCTTGCCCAGAAAGGCCGAACGGATAATGCAGCCACCCCTCCACATGAGGGCTATGGAGCCGAAGTCCAGGCTCCAGCCGTACTCCTTGGCCGCCTCGGCCATTAGGAGGAAGCCCTGGGCGTAGGAGACTACCTTGGCTGCGTAGAGGGCTGCCCCTAGATCGTTTACAAAGGCCTTTTTATCGCCAGAGAAAGCCGGGGCCTGGGGACCGGCCAGGATCTTCGAGGCGATAACCCGTTCTGCCTTGGCCGCCGACAGGCAGCGGGCAAAGACCGACTCCCCTATGAGAGTGAGGGGGACGCCAAAATTGAGGGCAGCTATGCCCGCCCACTTGCCTGTGCCCTTCTGGCCAGCGGTGTCCAGGATCTTGGTCACCAGGGGCTTACCATCCTCGTCCTTGTAGGCCAGGATGTCTCTGGTGATCTCCACCAGGTAAGAGTCCAGGTCGCCTGAGTTCCACTGGGCGAAAACTGCGCTCATCTCATCTTCGCTCATGCCCAGCCTGTCCCTCATGATCTGGTAGACCTCGCAGATAAGCTGCATGTCCCCGTACTCGATGCCGTTGTGCACCATCTTCACGAAGTGGCCGGCCCCGTCGGAGCCCACCCAGTCGCAGCAGGGGCTCCCGTCCTCCACCTTGGCCGCTATGGCCTGGAAAATCGGCCTGATATGGTTCCATGCAGCCGCCGAGCCGCCGGGCATCAGGGAGGGACCGTTAAGCGCGCCTTCCTCGCCGCCGGAGACGCCTGAGCCCACGAAGAGGAA
>CAZHSK010000196.1:0-3080 GCA_964535235.1 uncultured Treponema sp.
TGACCGCTCATACTCCATGCTCCTTGAGAAAGGCCAGTAAAATTGCCGCCGTCTCATCGGGCTTTTCTATTACCGCAGCGTGCCCCGCCTTGGGAATTTCCACGAGCTTGGTTGGGCCTCCTAAATGCTCTACGATTATTTTAGCGAAGCCCCTATGCTTTAATATATCCAGTTCGCCCACGACAACTAGAGAAGGACAGGTTATGCGATCTAAGGATGCAGTTATGTTTAATTTTAGGAATGCCCGGCAGAGTCCTGCGAAGGCTTCGAACCACTCCTTAGGCAGGGCTGCCACCGCTTCTTCCCTCGCAGTCAATGCCTGAAGGTTGGTGCCGATAAAATTAGATGAATAGGTCCAAGGCAGAAGCGTCTTATAGAAAACTCTGGGATCGCTCAACGCTGCAGACATCCACGATTCAGCGGTTGCACGTAGAAGTGGATCTATTTCGCTCACTCCGTCGATGACCGTGAGCGTTCTTGTTTTCTCAGGATGGTCCAGGGCAAAGCGCATGGCAACCTCGGAACCATAGGAAGTGCCGACGATGTGCGCTTTATCGATGCCCAGCAGTTCCATAAGAGAGGCAAGGTCCTGTGAATGCTGCTCGAAACTGTATTCGCCCTCAGGTTTTTCGCTTAAGGTCTGGCCTCGTAAATCGTGGCAGAGTACCCTAAAGGATCCGCTTAGTTTTTCGGCAAAGGATTTCCAGTGTCCTATGGACATGGCGATACCGTTGAGCAGCACGATAAAGGGACCCTTGTCGCCTGAAATCTCATAACGCAGTCGAAGACCATTAACTACCGCATCGGGCATCGGCATCTCCTTTCCTTGCGGTCATAATTCCTTTACGCCGCCGCCGCAGATATAGGCCGCAGCCACACTTTTACGCCACCGCCGCAGATATAGACCGCAGCCACACTCTTAGGCCACTGTCGCGTTGCAGGCTCAGGCTGCGGCCGCGCAACGCCACCATCCTTATATGCCCAGATAGGACTTGAGCACGTAGGGATTGGTTTTTAGCCCTTCGGCACTGTCCTCTATTACAATTTTTCCGTTCTCCAGCACGTAGCCTCTGTCTATGGACCTCAGGCTTTCCCGTACATTCTGCTCAGTGACAAGGATGGATACGGTTTTCTTCAAGGCTTTGAGTACTTCGAATACTTCGGCAACTATGGAAGGCTGCAAGCCCAGAGAGGGCTCGTCGAGGATGAGAAGCTTCGGGTTGGACATCAATGCCCGGGCGATGGCCACCATGCGCTGCTGTCCGCCGGACATAGTGCCTGCCAGCTGTTTTCGCCTTTCCTTGAGGATAGGAAAGAGTGAAAATACCTTTTCCAGCTGCTCGGCGCTCTTGTCCTTGGCATGGGGTATATAGGCGGCTCCGAGCATGAGATTGTCATCCACCGACATTCCCGGAAAAAGTTCCCGCTCCTGGGGCACGAGGGCAACGCCCATCCGTGCCATCAAATGGGTTTCCTTGCCGAGTATGGAATGTCCATCCAGTTCGATGCTACCAGCCCAGGGCTTGTTCATTCCCATTATGGCGCCTATGAGAGTCGTCTTGCCCGCTCCGTTGGGACCGAAGAGCCCTACCGATTCCGCACCGACTTCCAGGTCGACCCCTTCTATCACTTTCATGCGGCCGTAGCCGCATTCCAATCCTTTAATTTTCAGCATCAGGCGGCTCCTCCGAGATAGGCTTCAATAACCCTGGGATTCTTGGACACTTCCTCATAGGGGCCTTCGGCGATCAGCTCGCCCGCCTCCAGGACAATTACCCTGTGCGTCAGTTCCCTGATCACTCCCATTACGTGCTCCACAACGCCCACCGCCAGCTTTCTTTCCTTGGCGACTTTCTGAACCGTGGCAATAAGGTCCTTGGTTTCGTCGGCATTGAGACCGGCCATTACCTCATCGAGAAAGAGCACTTCCGGTTCATTGGAAAGCGCCTTCGCTATCTCCATTTTCTTTACTTCAAGGATGGTCAGGCGGCTCGGGTCCCGGTCCAGGTTTTCTAGGCCTAGTTCGGTGCAGAGGGCTTCGGCCTTTTTTCGCGCCGCCTTGAGGCTGTTGCCCTTGGCAAAAATCGAACCGACCATTACGTTTTCGATCAGGCTGAGATTTTCCAGAGGATGGATAAGCTGGTAGGTGCGGGCGATTCCGATGCGAGCGCGGTCGTGGGCGGGCATGTAGGTGATATCCTTGCCCTTGTACTCGATCTTGCCTTCGCTGGGCATGATAATGCCCGAAACCAGATTGATGAAGGTAGTTTTGCCGGCGCCGTTGGGTCCGATGATGCCGAGAATTTCACCTTCATCCATTGAGAAAGATACCTTATTGACCGCGACAAGACCCATGAAGCGCCTCGTGAGATCGGTTGTAGTCAGTTTGCTCACACTGCCCTCCTTCCGCTTGTTTCGGCCGACTTCCGCGACGCTGCTTTGCGTGCAATGCCCAGTAGCCCCGAGGGCATGAACAGAATGACCACAATGATCATGAGACCGTAGACCACCAGGTGGCCGTAGGGAATCTGGAGCTTGAGCCACTCCGACACCAGACCCAGGAGGATGCCCCCAAGAATGGGCCCTACCGTGCTGTGAATGCCGCCTAAAAGGGCCATGGCCATGGGAAGGAGTGTAAAGTCGGCGCTGAAGACCGAATCGGGCGATGCGAAGCCGTAGGACTGGACGAAAATGCCGCCGATCATTCCTTGGATAGCCGAAGTGATGACAAAGGTCACGAGCAGCCAGCGGAATATATCGACACCGGAGGATTTCGCCGAGACTTCGTTGTTGCGGATTGCGGTAAGGGCAAAATGGAATTTGCTTTTTTCAAACCAGTACGAGGCACCCAGGGTGACTGCGAGGCCGGCGAGTGTGAGCCAGTACAGGGGACCGGATTTTCCGCCGAACATGACACCGTCCTGGATGACGATGCCTTCAGGGCCGCCGGTAAAGTCGTGGAGGTTGTGGATGATGATCCTGAAAATCTCGCCGAGCGCCAGGGTGACGATGGAAAAATAAGTAGGGCGCAGACGCAGGATGAAAAACCCGATCACGAGGGCGACAAGGCCGGAGAAGAC
>CAZHSK010000197.1:0-3047 GCA_964535235.1 uncultured Treponema sp.
CCTTCTCCATTGCCCGTTGTGAGGGCTTCCGCAATCATCCTCCGCCCTCCCCCTACCACCTCGGCGCTCAAGACCTCCCGGGGCGCCAGGCGGACGCCACCTGCTTTGAGGCCTTTTTCTGGGTACTGTTTTGCCTTAAAATTTTCATCGGCTTTTCGCATCCTGCCCTTCACGAGGTACTTGAGGCTGAACTCGAAATCCGCTTCGGTGGAGAAAAGCAGAAGCTCGGCTCCTTCGGGAATCAGGGAATAATCGCGGTTCAGTATCCAGGATTCTATCCTGCATCGCTTGATATAGGGGTACGATGTCTTGGCCGCCCTATAGACTACGGTAAGCAGAAAACTGTTCACCGATTCTTTATCGGCTATCGTCAGCCACTGCAGGCCCCGGTCCACAAAAAGCTTGTCCGGCACAGGCACGACTGTATAAGTGCCGTCCCGCCTGACTATCACCAGCCTATCAAAGGCTGAGACTTCCAGGAGCTTTTCGCCTGAGGAGACTGCGATTCCCAGGTAGCCGGACTGCTCGTCATACCGCAGGGCTATGTCTTTGCGGGCCGCCTCCTTGGCTTCCACCTTGGAAAAACTGCTTATCTTCGTACGCCGGGGCCAATCGGCCTCCAGGCGTTTCATCATGGATTTAAGGAAATCGATCGCATACTCCACAAGATGAGCCAGGTGATGGGCTACTTCTGAAAGCCGCTGTTCGAGGCGCTTGAGGTCTGCCTTGGCTTTTTCTATATCGTAAAGAGAAATACGCCGGATTGGAATTTTCAGCAATCGCTCGATGTCTTCTCCTGTCACAGGCCTGCCTATCTCCTTGTCGTAGGGAGCCAGCCCTTCCTTAACAGCTTTCAAGACCGTTTCCTGGGTGCGCTGGGTTTCAATCTTTTTGTAGACCCTTTCTTCAATAAAAATCCGCTCCAGAGTGCGGGCATGGATTTCATCCAGAAGCTCGCCTCGCTCGATTTCCAATTCTCTTCTCAGGATGGAAAGGAGGGCCTGGGAATGGTGCTGTACAATCTCATTGCCGGTCATGAGCACCGGCTTTCTATCCTTTATGACAAGGCAGTTCACCGAAATGCTCTGCTCGCATTCGGTAAAGGCGTAGAGGGCGTCTATCACCTCCTGTGTGTAGACACCCCTCTGCAGCTTGATCTCGATTTCCACCTTGTCGGTGGTGTAGTCGGATATGGAGGCTATCTTAAGCTGGCCCGACCGGGCAGCGTTCTCTACACTCGTAATGAGGCTTTCCGTAGTAGTTGAGAAGGGAATCTCGCGGATGACGATTTTTTTTGGATCCGATGTATCCAAAGTTGCCCGCACCCGCACCTTGCCATTTCCATCCTGGTAGTCGGATAAATCCACCGAGCCACCGGTGAGGAAATCCGGAAAAACCTCGAACTTCTTGCCCTGGAGGCAGGCTATTTCCGCCTTGATGATTTCCACGGGATTGTGGGGCAAAATCTTGGTGCTCATGCCCACCGCTATGCCTTCTGTGCCGGTGAGAAGTATTACCGGGAGCTTGGCGGGAAAAAGCAGCGGCTCCTTGTTGCGTCCATCGTAGGAATCCACATAGGCTGTGGTCTTGGGGTTGTAGAACACGTCCTTGGCTAAGACTGAAGCTCTGCATTCGATATACCGGGCGGCGGAAGCCTCGTCCCCTGTAATGATATTGCCGAAGTTTCCCTGCTTGTCTACAAAGAGTTCCTTATTGGCCAGGACTACGAGAGCCGAGCCAATGGACTGATCTCCGTGGGGATGATACTTCATGGTATTGCCAATAATATTGGCTACCTTATGGAACTTGCCGTCGTCCATCTCGAAGAGAGAGTGCATAATGCGACGCTGGACAGGCTTAAGACCATCCTCCAGGTCGGGTATCGCTCTATCCTTGATAACATAGGAAGCGTAGTAGAGAAAATTGTCGTTGAAGAGTTTTTTTACGTAAGCCATACCCCGCTCCTAGAGCTCCGCCACCAGGTTCTGCATTATAAATTCCCGTCGTTCCGGTGTATTTTTACCCATAAAAAACCCCAACAGCTCAGGAACCGCCGAAAGAGTCTGTATATCCACCTTGACGATCCGCATATCGGGACCTATGAACCGCCCGAATTCCTGGGGACTGATTTCACCCAAGCCCTTGAAACGCGTAACCTCCGACGTTGACCCTAGTTCCTTTACCGCATCGTCTCTCTCTCGGGCATTATAACAGTACCGGGTTTCCTTCTTTGTCCTGACCCTGAAGAGGGGGGTCTCCAAAATATACACCCTCCCCTGGGTTACTAATTCCTCGAAGTAGGTAAGGAAAAAAGTCAAAAGCAAATTACGTATATGGAATCCGTCGTAGTCGGCATCGGTGGCGATGACAATCTTGGAATATCTGAGGTTTTCCACCTCATTCTCTATGCCCAGAGCCATCATGAGGTTGTAAAGCTCCTCGTTCTTGTAGATGGCGCTCTGGCGCTTGCCATACATGTTCTCCACCTTGCCCCGGAGAGAAAAGATGGCCTGGATGTTCACGTCCCTGGAGGAAATCATGGATCCCGCCGCGGACTGGCCCTCGGTGAGGAATACCATGGAAAGCTCGCCCTTGGGGCCATCCCCCAGATGGAACTTGCAGTCCCTGAGGTTGGGGATTTTCAGCTCTATTTTTCGGGCTGCTTCCTTGGCTTCTTTTTTTACCGCATTGAGTTCGGTGCGCAGCTTCTCGCTGGCTACAATTTTTTCCTGCAGCTTCTTGGCCACCAGAGGATTCTTGCGCAGGAACTCGTCCACGCCCCGCTTTACTTCCTGAAGTATCCAGGGGCGAATTTCAGCATTGCCCAGTTTATTCTTTGTCTGGCTCTCGAAAAGCGGATTCTGGAGCTTGATAGCTACTGAAGCTGCCAATCCCTCCCTGACATCTTCGCTTTTCCAGGCACTCTGGAAAAACTCGTTTATAGCCTTGTAGAAGCCCTCTCTGAAGGCGGAAAGGTGTGTGCCTCCATCGGAGGTAAACTGGCCGTTTACAAAGGAAAAGTGCTCTTCGCCGTAGTTGTTGGTATG
>CAZHSK010000198.1:0-2992 GCA_964535235.1 uncultured Treponema sp.
GCTTAAAATGCGCTATCGCCTCCTGGCCGCTCGCAGCGCCCCCAGATATAGGCTAGAAAGAGATTTTCTCCCCCTTTACCAGATGACCAGTGATTCCACCCATCTGCTTCTTGATGAGCATTACAGAAGCGTTTCTGCATCCGAGTTTATCGCTCCCCTGGCCGAAAGCCTAGATTTGGAGCCCGCAACCTGGAAAAGCGGAATCCAGCCCCTTATCTGCGCCTTCACCCATTCTTCGGAAGGCCTGCCACGCAGAATTTTTGACAAGGCCTACGGCAAGGCCGACACCTGCCTTCCCCTCCCTGGAGGCCACGGCCAGAGCTTCATGGCGCTTGCCGATATATTTACTTCCTTGCGGAAGGCAGGCGTACGTTACGCCTTTTTGGGGAATGTGGATAATTTGGGCTATACCGTGGATCCGGCGGAACTGGCTGTCATGGCTCTTCAAGGCTCGCCTGCGGGCTTTGAATTCTCAAGGCGCAGCCCATTGGACCTCAAGGGTGGAGTTTTGGTGGAACGAGAGGATAGCAGCTGGACTGTGGCCGACATAGGCCCGGCTATAGCTTTCGAAGAGCTTCTGGTTATGGAGAGGAAGGGAATACCCGCACTATTCAACTGTGCCACGGGCATATTCGATCTCGACTACCTGGTGCCCCGCCTGGAAAGGATTGCCAGAGACCTGCCCCTGAGGATCAGCGATCAGGACAAGGATGCGGGAGCCTATTCCCAGGCTGAACAAGTTACCTGGGAAGTGATGGGATTGCTGCCTGATTTTTCTGTCTTCGTGGTGGAAAAGAAGCGGCGATTCCTGGCCGCCAAACTCCTGATCGACACTATTCTCACCAGCGGTATAGGCCTGGACGATCCGCGCCTTCCCGATGATATTCGGGCTACCGCAGGCTCGCTCAACAAAGGCCTGGAAACGTTGTTAAGCGAAGTATATGGGCTCAAGCTCGTTCAGGGACGCTGGCTGCCCCGGGAAGCATGAAGTCGCCAAGCCGCCAGGGTAAATTATCTAGCGAGAGAATATTGTGCCTTAGGTATCCTGATCGCCACGGGAATACCGTGCATTATGCATGAAACGCTCTCCCGAGTGCCTTGTGTGGATGTAAGGTAGTTGGGCGAGCCTGGAAGCGGCTGCCCATCAGCCCCGGCGGACCAGCTTCCTTCGAATGCCGAGACCACGCCCCTGGCTATGTCCCCACTCAGTGACAAGCGGTAGGTTGTTGATCCGGTGGCAGAAAAAAGCTCTAC
This sequence comes from uncultured Treponema sp., assembly GCA_964535235.1. Taxonomy (GTDB): domain Bacteria; phylum Spirochaetota; class Spirochaetia; order Treponematales; family Rectinemataceae; genus UBA2256. The sequence goes on from CAZHSK010000198.1 coordinate 1,255, forward strand.
TTCATCGTCATCCCTCAAGCCCAGATCCCTCGCATCATCCACATGCATCGTAAGCCTTCCGCTGCGCACATCGTCGGGCCTGTCTCCCCACTGGGAATGCACCCGCAGCCTCTCCTTGGGACTTATGAAGAAAAACTCCCGGCGGGCGGGCTGCCCTTCTGGTTCTTCGGCCCAACCCCTCCAGCGAGGGCCCGATAGTTCCACCTTGCCCGATGCGGTGCGTAGAGGGAAGCCGGTCGGGTTTTCGGCGAAGTCCTTGAGCCCGCAGCGCTCCTGTTCTGCGCCGAAATAGATGCCGCTGGCTTTGAAAGCGTCGATATCCTTTATCTCGGAGTCCTTCAGAAAACGATCTATCCAGTCTGATTCGGATAAGCCTTCGGTAAAAGCCTCTTCCTGGCCTAAGCGGGAAGCGAGTTCCGTGAAGATATCGTAATCAGAACGCTCCAGGCCATCCATGGGCAATATCCGCGGCTTATAAAGAAGGTAGTTCCCCGCCCAAGGGGTACCTATATCTTCCTTCTGAAATGTAGATGCCCCGGGGAGGATGACATCGCAATACTGGGCCGTGGGAGTCATGAAAAGTTCGTGGCAGACGGCGAAATCCAGGGATTCGAAAGCCTTTCGGTTCTTGGTGATATCGGCGCCCTGGTTGATAAAATTGCCCCCGGCGGTATACACGGCCTTTATGGGCGCTGTCGCGCCCTCGTAGCCTTCCAGGATGGCATCGGGCCAGCGGAGCACGGGTACCGATCCGCCCTCCCCCGCGCTTCCCTCCTGGATGCTGCCCACCCTGGGACCTGGCAGCTTGTTGTTGATGGATCCGGTAGAACCACCGGGCAAACCAAAGTTGCCGCTGGCCAACTGAAGGGTCAGGCAGAGCCTCATGGCCTCCTCCCCCGATTCGGTACGCTGTATCGAGTAGCCAGGGATGAGCACGACCGGTCGTTTTTCAGTCCAGCGTTTCGCTAGTTGCCGTATAGTCTGGGCATCGACTCCGCAGATTTCTGCTGCCCAGGCAGCATTTCGCACTTGGCCATCCTCGCGGCCCAGAACAAAACTGGAGAGTTCCTCAAAGCCTAAGGCTCGTTCGGCCACATAGGGTCTATTCACGATTCCCAGACTGAGGAACTCGTGAAGTATGGCGTACATCATGGCTACATCGGTACCCGGTTTTATTGGAATCCAGTCGGCCTTTAGCCCTGTCGTTGTGGAAGTGCGCCGGGGATCTATGCTGACGATGGGCACCCCCGCCTTGGCGGCCTGCAGCAGCCGGGCGGGAAGCTCTGAGCCCAGCCTGGCTTCCAGGACATTGGCTCCCCAAAGAATCACAAGCGCCGACTGCATTACGGTAAGGGCATCGAAGCCGGAGCGGAAATAATCGGGGCCTAGGGCTTTTTTAAGCGCGAAAGTAGCCGCGTTGGAGGAATAGTTACCCGAAACAGTAGTGCAACCCCCGGTGGCTCGCAGAAAGCGAATGCTGAGTTTTTCCGTATTGTGCAAAGCCCCCGTGGAACCGGCGCTGGAGAGGCAGAAAATGGACGCGTTTCCGTATCTGGATCTGCAGGACGCAAGTCCTCTAGCCACTCTGCTAAGGGCTTCGTCCCAGCTAGCTTCGATAAAGCGCCCCGAACCCTTGGGGCCTTCTCTGAGCAAGGGAGTTCGTATGCGATGGGGCGAATAATGCATGGATGGCAGGGCGTAGCCTTTAGGGCAAGCCCTGAGGTAGGGACCCGCGGCC
>CAZHSK010000199.1:0-2939 GCA_964535235.1 uncultured Treponema sp.
GTGAGGGGCAGGCGCAGCTTTACCGCCCTTCCTATGCGTACGGTCGCGGGGCCGGTGGGGCGACGGACTCGAATCGCGATGCGGCTGTCCCTGTCCACCGACAGCTTCTGGGGCACTACCTGGGCGATATTGGAGCCCTTCACGACGCTCAAGCTTAGCGTTCTGGGCGCTTGGGCAAGGCCTAGGCGAGCGGCGGCGCCGTGGGCGGCCAGTTCGCCTTCCTGGGAAACCTCATCCACCAGGTCGTTTACATGGAGCACATTTCCGCATGAGAAAAACCCTTCGTTCTGGGTTTCCAGAAGATTGTCCACAATGGGGCCGTTAGTGGCGCCGTCCAGATCGATGCCCGCCTGCCGACTCAATTCGTTTTCCGGGATAAGCCCCACAGATAAAAGCACGGTATCGCAGTCGAAATCCTGTTGGGTGCCGGGGATGAGGCTGCCGTCTTCGTTGCGGGCGCAGACGCTTAAGCCCTCCACGCGCTTGTAGCCCCGGATTTCGGTAACCTCGTGGCCCAAAAGCAAGGGGATGCCGAAATCCCGCAGGCACTGGACCTCGTTGCGAATGAGACCGCTGGTAAAGGGCATGATCTCGACCACGGCCTCCACCTTGCAGCCTTCCAGAGTCAGGCGCCGGGCCATGATCATGCCGATATCGCCGGAGCCTACGATGACGATTCTGCGGCCGGGCATGCAACCTTCGATATTGACCAGTCGCTGCGCCTTGCCGGCGGTGAAGATTCCCGCCGGCCTCGTGCCTGGTATGCGTACCGCGGGGCGTGTGCGCTCCCTGCAGCCCATGGCGAAGATTATGCTCTTGCAGTCGTAGCGCCTGAGTCCCTTGTCGGGCGAAACAACGCAGATCTGTCGGTTGGGGTTTACTTCGATAACCATGGAGTTGAGCTCCAGGTCGACCTTCTCCGCCGCCGCTTCCTGGACTGCCCGCCAGGCGTATTCGGGGCCGGTGAGCTCTTCGCCGTAGCGCAAAAGTCCGAATCCGGGGTGGATGCACTGGGGCAGGATGCCGCCGGGGCGCTCATCTCTGTCAAAAACGACGACGTTTTTAATGCCCAAACGCTTAGCCATCGCCCCGGCGGCCAGTCCCGCGGGACCTGCGCCGATGACTGCAAGGTCGAGCTTGATGGGGGATGCGGCGCCGGCGCTTCTTTGGCCTGATTGTGGTCGCTTGCCCTCGCCGGCGCCGCCCTTGTCGGTATTGGTGTATAGGCGCGGTCTCATAGTGCGGCTCCTACCTGGTCGAAGCGGATGACTTCTTCCGAGCCCTTGCCCTTGCGGGTGACCGCTTCAGGGGGAATGCCCAGTTCCCTGGAGATGATTTTGAGGATCCAGGGGCCGCAGAAGCCACCCTGGCAGCGGCCCATCCCGGCCCGGGTGATCTGCTTGACCCCTTCGATGGACCGGGCGCCCTTGCGGACCGCTTCGATAATTTCGGCTTCGGATACTTGCTCGCAGCGGCAGATAAGGTGTCCGTAGCGGGGATCTCTGGCGATGGCGTCTTTTCGTTCTTCCTCCGACGCGTCCCTGAAGCGGAAGGGCTTTTCCCTGTGGGGATTGAAATAGGGTTTTTCTTTCAATTCCAGGCCGGCATCGGCCAACAGTTCGATGATGCGGCGGGCAATGCCAGGCGAGCCCGTGATGCCGGGAGAGCAGATGAGGGCGTAGATAAGGCTGGGAGAGACGCCGGAGGGTCCGACATAGAAATCTTCGGGTCTGGAAAGGTTGTTGGTGGACTTGATGCCCGCGAAACTGGTGATCAGGTCCCGTTCGGGCAGGTCGGGCACCATTTGCCTACCCATTTTAAGGATGGTATCCAGTTCTTCTTTGGTTACCTTGGTGTCGATTCGGTCTTTGGGCTCCTTGAACCAGCCTAAGCCTAAGATGATGTTGCCGTGCATGGTAGGTCCCATGGCCTGGCTGTAGCTTAAGTTGAGGCCGGCGACATAGATCAGGTGCCGCAGCATGGAGGATACCGCCGTATCGAAAATGGCGAAGGTGCCACGGGTTTTGAAAAGTTTAACGTCCTTGTCGCCTGCCATCCAGGCTATGTGATCGGCGAAGAGCCCTGCCGCGTTTATCACATAGCGGCTTCGCAAGGTTCCCTTGTCGGTTTTAATCACCCAACTGCTATCCGGGGTTTGCTCTACTCCAAGGACTTCTGTTTCTAAAAATACCTCTGCGCCGTTGGCCTTGGCATTTTCCACAAGGGCGAAGGCCCACTCGGGCGGATGGATCATGCCATGGGCTTCGGAATGCACGGCGAAGATAAAATCCTTCGTCAGCCTGGGTTCCAGCCTGGCCACCTCTTCTTTTGAAATGATGCGAAACTTCGTTTCCCCATTCTTGAAAGCCCAGTCGAGCCTGGTGCGGATTTGCTGTTCCTGTTCCGCGTCGAAGGCTATGTTGATCTCGTCGGCTTCTCGATAGGGCAGGCCCAGTTCGGCGGCAAGCGCTCGAAAGCGATCTTGCGAGCCGCGACAAAATTTTGCCCGTTCCCCACCCGGGGGATTCATGTGATTGCGGTGAATATAGGAAAGGGAGGCCTTGGTCACCCCCAGCCCGGGCTGGTCTTCCTTGTCGATGAGTGCGAGCCTAAGATTGTAGCGGCTAAGCTCTCTTGCCAGCATGGAACCGACGATTCCGGCTCCGATGATGAGGACATCGTACGTAGTGCCTTGCATGGCAGTGATTCTCTCATTCATTGGAGACTCTGTCAAATTGATACTACTGTTCTACAGTAGTATCAACTTCGACGACAATAGAATTATTCCCGGCGAGCCATGGTTGCATTAGAATGATTTCTGCTGCATGCGAATATCTAGAAAAAAAGATTGACATATCGTGGGACTGTTATACAATTGGATGATCAATAAGTTTTTAGTGCGATAACGGGGTATGAAACCCGCGAGCGAATCAAGGAGG
>CAZHSK010000200.1:0-2931 GCA_964535235.1 uncultured Treponema sp.
ATCGAGAGTCTGAGCGGCCGCTGGAGTGGATATCGAGAGAAGGCTAATAAAAATGAGGATGGCGACGAATCGGAGCTTCACGGAAATGAGTATAGCATCCCCGGCCAGGATGCGATATCAAGCAGGGTATGGCGCAGGGACGGAATTCGGGATATTGTACTGACCATACCATGGTACCTGAAACCGGCATCACCACCAAAGCCTTTTTTCTTGGAACTCGCCGCTATCGCGCCGACTCCTACAGGGAATATAGGGCTAGAGGATGCTTTGGTTCACCGCTTTCAAGCAAGGCCGAAGTCTTTGGCAAGGCATTGCGGGAGCTTTCGGCGGAGGATGAAGAAATTCCCCTTCCCGATGAACAGGGACCTATCGTATTCAAGGACGGAATCTTCCAGATTGATGTTTCGGATTCCCAAAAGCCTGCCCAGATAGATCCGGCGCTCAAGGGACTCATCGATTCCATCCTGGGATCCTGAACAGCCGGGGGTAGGGAATGAAAACACTGCGATCATGGAATGTCAATGGAATCCGGGCCTGTGCTGGCAAGGGTTTCCTGGATTGGCTGGCCGCCGAGGACGCTGACTTTGTGTGTCTGCAGGAGACTAAAGCCCATCCCGGCCAGCTTCCGGCCGAGCTTCTCAATCCCCTCGACGGCCAAGGCAAGTCTTATGCTGTGTACTGGTCCAGCGCGATGCGCAAGGGGTACTCGGGTACCGCTATTCTAGCCCGCCGCGAAGCCAGCCGCATAGAAACTCTGGGAATCCCCGAATTCGACGACGAAGGGCGCACGGTCATAGCCGATTTCGACGATTTTATCCTCATATCAGCGTATTTCCCCAACAGTCAGGACGGAGGCGCAAGGCTGGATTATAAACTCCGCTTCTGCGCCGCCGTGCTGGACTATTGCAATGCCCAGCGCGCAAAGGGCAGGCACGTGGTTGTGGCCGGTGATTACAACATCGCCCATAAGTCTATCGATTTGGCCAGGCCCGATCAGAACGAAGGCAATCCTGGGTACCTTCCCGAGGAAAGGTCTTGGATGGACAGCTTCACCGGCGCAGGCTATATCGACAGCTTCCGCCATCTTTGCCCCGAACCCGGGAATTACACCTGGTGGACCTACAGAGTGCCATCGGCGAGGGCTAACAACATTGGCTGGCGCCTGGATTATCACTGCATCAATCCCGAGCTTTTACCCGCCCTCCTCAAGGCCGGTATTCAGCCTGAGGCAAAAGGTTCCGATCATTGTCCAGTGTCCCTTGTCCTGGATCTTTAAGACTCGCAGCACCGCTCCGGGACTCCGGACGGTGGGGAGGATAGGCCATGAAAATCCGCTATAACGCACCGGTAACGTTGACATTCACCTTCTTCTCGGCACTGGTGCTCGTTCTGTCCATCACGGTGCTGCCGTCCCTGACGGCCCTCTGGTTTTCAACCCCGGCACCCTTCAGGCCAGGCGTATTCGGCGACTACGTCAAGCTTTTCTCCTACATATTCGGCCATGCCTCGGTACAGCACTACATGGCCAATTTTACCATGATCCTTCTTCTCGGTCCCCTTTTGGAGGCGGCCTACGGATCGGGTTTTATCCTTCTGAGCGTGGCCATAACCGCGGCCTTCACAGGACTGATGAATGTACTTCTCTTTCCGAATACCGTCCTCCTTGGCGCTTCGGGAATAGTATTCATGATGATAATTCTCTCCTCAATTACTAATTATAAAAAGGGAGAGATCCCCTTGAGCTTTATTCTTGTGATGATTGTCTACCTGGGCGGACAGATTTGGGATGCCCTGGCCAAGCAGGACAATATCTCCCAATTCGCTCATATCGCAGGCGGGCTGGCGGGCAGTGTCATAGGTTTTTTCAAGGCTAGGCCTCGATCCTGAAGGAGGACGGCATGTACGCTTCGTTAAAGACCGAGCTGGCTGGCAAGCTTGCGGCTATCCGGGAAGAGGGGCTCTACAAGGACGAACGCGTGCTATCCGGGCCTCAGGGCAGCCTTATCAGAGTATCGGATGGCCAAGAAGTCCTCAATTTTTGCGCTAACAACTACCTGGGCTTGGCCAACAATCCGGAGCTGCGCAATGCGGCCCGCGATGCCCTTGATCAATGGGGGTATGGACTGGCATCGGTGCGTTTTATTTGCGGCACCCAAGCTCCCCATAAGGTTCTGGAGCGACGAGTTGCCGAGTATCTGGGCATGGAGGACGCGATACTCTTCTCATCCTGCTTCGATGCCAATGGTGCCGTATTCGAACCCTTGCTGGATGAGGATTGCGCCATAATCGCCGACAGTCTCAACCATGCCTCCATCATCGATGGCGTAAGGCTCTGCAAGGCCAAGCGCTGGGTTTACAAGCATGGGGACATGAGGAATATTGAGGAAAAGGATCCAGACACCGGCAAGGAATCCAAGGGCTTGGAGCGCTGCCTCCAGGAGGCCTCCAAGGCCAGAATTCGAATGATTGCCACCGACGGCGTATTTTCCATGGATGGGGATGTCGCAGACCTTAAATCTATCTGCGATTTGGCTGATCGTTACGATGCCCTTGTGCTGGTGGACGATTCCCATGCCACTGGTTTTATGGGATCCCGGGGTAGGGGAACCTGGGAGCACTGCCACGTAGAAGGTAGGGTGGACATCATCACCACCACCTTCGGCAAGGCTTTGGGCGGCGCATCGGGCGGCGTCATCGCCGCCCGAGCTGAGATTGTAGAATATCTGCGACAGAAGGCGAGACCCTACCTCTTTTCCAATACCCTCGCGCCCTCGATCGTGGGAGGAACTCTGAAGGTTCTGGATATTCTCGACTCATCCTCGGCGCTCAGGGATAAACTGGCAGCCAATACCAGGCGTTTCAGGACGGCGATGACTGAAGCGGGTTTCGACATCCGGCCCGGTATCCATCCCATATGCCCGGTCATGCTCT
>CAZHSK010000201.1:0-2915 GCA_964535235.1 uncultured Treponema sp.
TAAAGCCGGACGGAAGACTCAGCCCCTATTCCAGCTACGTCAACCGCGTGTACGGACTGAGCTGCGAGGACGGCGATGACTATGTTGTTAAATTCTATCGCCCGGGTCGTTGGTGCCGAAAGGCAATTCAGGAAGAGCAGAACTTTGTCGAGGATTGCCAAAAGGCCGAGATCCCCGTGATCGCTCCCATAAAAAACTCTGGCGGAGAAAGCCTCTCCATTCTCGAACTCGAGCCCGATGAAGAGGATAGACAGGAGAGTTTGCCCTTTTTCTTCACCCTCTACCCCAAAAGGGGAGGAAGAAATTTCGACGCTGAAGGGGATTCGGACTGGCTCAGGCTGGGCAGGCTGGCCGGAAGGCTCCATGCTGTAGGCTCACTTAGGGATGCACCTTCCAGGGTGAGGATAAAACCTGAACTCGCCATGGACAACCTTGAAAAGATCGAAAACCTCATCCATCCAGAGTTTAAAGAGGAATTTGTCGGGCTCTGCAAGGAAGCAATACGCGCTGGTTCCCAAGCCATGACTTCCGCCAAGGTTCAGCGAATCCACGGCGATCTGCATCGTGGTAATATCCTGGAGCGACCGAACGAAGGCCTACTCCTTCTCGATTTCGACGACATGGCTGTTGGGCCGCCTGCCCAGGATCTCTGGCTTCTCCTGCCAGGTCGAGTATCTGAATGCGGCAGAGAGCTGGCTCTTCTTATGGAAGGTTATGCCGAATTCGGAGAACTGCCCTTCGAAAGCATAAGTCTCATTGAAACCCTGCGATTTTACAGGATGCTGCATTTTTTAGCATGGAGATCCCTCCAGCGTCAGGACCTGTGGTTCAAGAAAGATTTTCCCGATTGGGGTAGCAGGGCTTTCTGGATTCAGGAACTGGAGGATTTTCGCGAGCAGGCGAAAAGTATCTACGCTGAAGCCGGCGCCTAAAGATAAGTACCGCCAGGAAGGGCAGCCCCGGCCGCCCTTAAAACCACTCTTCTATTCGTTCTCCTTTTTATAAATGCGTCGGCTTAAAAGGCAATGAGGTTTATGGTTATGGAATTCGCCCCAGACCCTAGCCAGACCTTGTGTTTGTCGAAGCCGCCGGGTATTCCCATTTTATCGAATCTGCTCAAACCGATAGGCTCTTTAGGAATACCTAGAAATCCCTTGTCTAAACTTCCATTGCCGTTAAGATCCTGAAACATTGAGACAACATAGTACCCCTCGGGCAGCCGTAGAATTGTCTCCACGGTATCGCCCGTAGGATCGAGGATAAGGCCAGTATGGGCTTTTTCGGTTTTAAAGCCTTCCGGGCTATCGTACACAGCCACATAGAGCTTTCCTTCGCGCTTCAGGCCCTTTACGATAAGGCGTATATCCATTTCCTGCGCACCCAGAATTCCCACGGCCAGTGAAGACATCAGCACCACAAATAGCCCGGAACCATGCAATGATCTCATGTAACCCTCCCTGGCCATCCTTTATCGCAGGTGCGAAATCCTGCCTGGCACAGGATATCCTTGGAGCCGGGTAACCGCAAGCATGATTAGAGCAGGACGTCGGCTAGATTCCTGCCCACAGGCATCGTACAATTATAGCATGAGTGATTTGGATCCGCGTACCCTGGCCTGCCGCATGAAGGAATCGGAATCCTTTTTAGAGGGCTCCCCTTCGGGTAAATCTCGCTCCGCCCCGTGGCGAAGCGGAGTATCAATTCATGAAGAGCTTATAACAAGCGACGCAGCTGCTTCTGGCACAAAGATAAAAGAAATCCGCTACGGGTTCTCCGACAGCCCATTTGGCTTATGCCGAATAGAGCTCGGCGCGAAGGGAATTCTTGGCTTGGATTTTCTGGATTCGCCTGAGGGCATGAATCCAGTCAAGGCGCAAAGCCTCATGGAGCGCCGATGGCCTGGTACAGTCTGCGTACAGGATCAGCCCTTGGCCGAAACAAACCTTGGGGACATATTCTCCCGGAATTCCAGGGCTAGCATTTCTCTTCATCTTAGAGGGAGTGCCTTTCAGCTGAAAATCTGGCGCAGCCTTGCAAGCATCCCTGAGTCCTACCTCTTATCCTACGCCGGGCTTGCAGCACGCGCAGGATGTCCCGGAGCCTCAAGGGCCGCAGGCAGCGCCCTGGCCTCCAACCCAATAGGGTATCTCATACCCTGTCACAGGGTGCTACGAGCCGATGGGCACATGGGTGGCTTTAAATGGGGGATCGAAAGAAAAATGGCTATGATCACGTATGAATACAGGTTGCGCGATTCCGATTAGGACAGCAGAAGATTTCTAAGGTCACTCATTGTTTTTGCGTAATAGCTAGCCTTTGCATGAGTCAGTTCTTCATCTGAGCCGTATCCGTAGCCTACCGCCACCGTATCCAAACCGTTTGAGCGCCCTCCGGCGATGTCGTTTTCCCTGTCGCCTATCATCAAAGTCTTTCTTATGTCGAGACTATGCCTATCTATCAGAATGCCAATTATGTCCCGCTTCTCTATGATGCTGCCATCCATTTCGCTGCCGAGAATTTCGGTAAAATAGCGATCGATATTGAAATGGGCACAGACCTTCAGCGCCGAGATGGTGGGCTTGGACGTGGCGATGAAAAGGCTGTTTCCCGAAGCCTTCAGCGCTATCAGCAGTTCTTCTATTCCCTCATAAGGCTCGTTTTCGAAGATTCCCTTGTCTGCATAGTATTCCCTGAAATAACTCACCGCTGCCTTGGCGGTTTTCTTATCCATGCCGCAGTGCGTTTCAAAGGAGCCGAACAGCGGCGGCCCCAAAAATTTTTCTACTACTGCATCAGGCAAGGGCGCAAGGCCCATTTTCTTCACTGCATATTCTATGGCATTCACAAGACCAATTTTGGAATCGGTCAACGTTCCGTCGAGATCAAACATAAGGTATTTATAAATGTCGCACAAC
>CAZHSK010000202.1:0-2892 GCA_964535235.1 uncultured Treponema sp.
TGCTTTATTCTTGAGCAGATCGGCGGCGCTCTCCAGATCCACTTCTATGCTCACATCCAGGGCGGCCTCTCGCTCGGCACGGTTTACCGCCAATACCCGGTGGCTCTTGAGGGTGGCAAGGGATTCGGAGTAATCCCAGTACATTTGATAGGTGGACTTCTCCCTGGCTTCCTCGTCGCCCACTCCTTTGGTAACCAGCTTGCCCGTCTTTCGGTACCAATCCTTCAGGGCTGCCCTCATCTCGATATCCTGGGAAAGGCGTTCGGCAATGATGTCTTTGGCTCCCGCGATGGCCTCTTCAACGCTGGCAACAGAGAGTTCGGGATGCTCCTCGTCCTGTCGGAGAAATCCAGGCGCCGCGGTATCTACCGCTTCCTTGCCCTTGGCCAGCATGATCTCTGCCAGGGGGCTCAAGCCCCGCTCCTGAGCCAGCATGCCTCTGGTCTTCTTCTTCTTTTTATAGGGAGCCCAGAGATCCTCCAGCTCGGAAAGCGTGGAAGCCTTGTTTATATTGGCATAGAGGGTTTCATCCAGTTTTCCCAAGGCGGAAATACCCTTAATCACTTCCAGCCTGCGTTCTTCCAGGTTCTTGTAGCTTTCGAACTTGTGCACGCAATCCCGCACCTGAACTTCGTCCAGGCTGCCGGTTCTTTCCTTACGGTATCGGGAAATAAAGGGAACGGTACAGCCTTCGGCGCTCAAGGATACCACCGCCGAAACCTGGGCCGGCCGTATGCTCAAATCCTGAGCTATTCGGCCGAGGATGGCCACTTCGTCAATTTTCAACGCTTCGATGTCGGGTAATTGGCTCATGGTCGAATACGGTACGCAATGCGGGCTGTAATTGCAAGCGGCTCTATTGAATAAATATTCTTTAAACGGCGCCGATAGTATAATGATAAAGGAGATTATGGGCAGACAGGAGAAAAGGGTAAGGATTTACTCTGCGCTGGAGGTATCCAACCTCTGCGGTGTGGTAAACCAAACCGCGATAAACTGGATAAAAAGCGGTCATCTTAAAGCTTTTACCACACCCGGCGGCCAGTATAGGGTATACGCTGAAGACCTCATCGCCTTTCTTGAAGAACGAAAAATGCGAATTCCGCCCGAACTGGGCAGCCCCTCCGATTCTGAAACCGATCCCCGCATAATCCTTATTGTCGATGATGACAAGGACCTGAATTCCATTCTGGCTCGAATGCTGGAGCGAAGAATTCCGAATACCGAAATTTTCCAGGCATTCGACGGCTTCGAGGCCGGAAAAATCATCACCGAAAAGCATCCCGGGCTTATAATCCTCGATTTTGACCTACCCGGGATAAACGGCTTAAGCCTTTGCCGAAGGATAAAATCGGACTCTTCGATCGGAAAGCCATCGGTTATCTCCATCACAGGCTTCGACACTGAGTCCATGGGTGAAGAACTTATGGCGGCTGGAGCTGACGATTTTTTCGCCAAACCCCTGGATTTCGACGGGCTGATCTATAAGGCCGGCAGCTTGTTGCAAGCCCGCCAGAGAGATGTATGAGAGCCCATCAAAAATAACTTTGGAAAATGTGAGGGGAGAGGCGTCGCCATGAAGTCCATAGGCGAATTTCTGCATGGAAGGCTCATCGTTGATACAGGTGACATTACCGATTTTTTTGGTGGCGCTATCGTCAACGCCGCCAATTCGGGTCTTTTGGGAGGCGGTGGGGTGGATGGAGCTATCCACAAGGCAGCTGGTCCCTCCCTCCTGGCCGAGTGCAAAGCCCTTCGCGCCGGCCAGCTGCCTGACGGCCTTCCCGCGGGCCAGGCGGTGGCCACCACAGCTGGCCGGCTCAAGGTAACCCATGTGATCCATACAGTAGGCCCGGTTTGGAAAGGGGGAGCGCAGGGCGAACCCGAACTCCTGGCCTCCTGCTACCGCGAAAGCCTTCGCCTGGCAGCTGAACTCGGTCTCGATTCAATCGCCTTTCCCGCCATCTCCACCGGAGTCTATGGCTACCCCAAACACCTGGCGGACAAGGTAGTCTACGAAACAATGTCCCGCTATGTCCTAATCAACGACTCGCCCAGCTACATACACTTAGTCTTCTTCTCCGAACCCGACGCCAGGCTATTTGTGGCAACCTCGGGGATTCTTAATTAGACCGAGTGCCAACGATTCCACCGCCACACATTGCATGTCACGTATTGGCTGTGGCTCCATTGACTATACTACCTTGACTGCCGCCACCCCGGCTTGTATAGTACTTTTGCCTATTTAATCAGCGTCGCGAGAAGCGACGCACTATGATTGCGACCGTCGTAAGCCGGTTGCAGGTTCTTTGAATCAAGGATTTTAGGTTGACCGCCGGCTCACGACGGTTACCTTAATTAGGGTCGCTTTAGCGACCATTTCAATCGCGACCGTCGTATACCGGTATTACCCGAGCTTCCCAAGCTCGAGAAGCGGGTTCGACTCCCGTCGGTCGCTCTTCTTTTAAGTCTTTAGGGATAAAGACTTACGCTTCGACCGAAAAAGCGGAGAAGCGCCTTATCATCCAAAGTCACACGAAAAATCACACTCGTGTGCAGGGAGGTAAAGGTGCGTTCTCCGTTTTCGCTTTTTACACGTACATCCAAAGAAACAGGAAAAATCTCTTGGTATGCACGCTTCTGGGATGAAGAAGCCAATCGCTACACTCGAACAAGAGCATTAAATGTCCCATTTGCGGGAAAGAGAAATGGAAGAGATGCCGCATTCCAGGTAGCCCAGTCGCTTGCTGCACAGATCAAGCGAGATAAAGATCCATTCTTGATAGAATTCGTTACAGCATTCTGGGCTCCAGAAAGCCGGCACATCAAATCTCGAGCTATGGTCGACAAGAGACCACTATCTGCCGAATACCTCAGTCATAATCGTCGATC
>CAZHSK010000203.1:0-2891 GCA_964535235.1 uncultured Treponema sp.
GGGGTATGGGCGAAGGCCTGAGCCCCATCGCCTACGGCCAGGATGATGAACCCATATTCCTGGGCAAGGAAATAGCCAGACACAAGGATTATTCTGAAGAAACAGCCCGTAAGATTGACGAGGCCATAAAGTCACTCCTGGAGAAAGCCCTGGACAAGGCCATGGAAATCCTCAACAGGGAGAGGAAAAGGCTGGATAACCTGAGCCATGCTCTTGTACAGCGTGAAACCCTGGAGGACACGGACGTAAGGGCGATTCTCGAATTCGAGATACAAGGCCCTGTGGCCCAGCCCAGCGAGGCTTGAGTCCTTGCCTCAGGACAGGAAGATCCTCGGAATCCTCGCGCCTCTCATTTTCTTGAGCCTTCTCCTGTCCTGTGCCCATCAACCTTCCATTGACAGGCCCCAAGAGGATTACCTAAGTCTCAGCAGGGACCAGCTCACTGCCTTGGCCGAATCAGACCCCGAATCCTCTCTGGAAGCCCTCTCGGCCCTCCTGTGGCAGCGGCCAGAATCGGATTCAGATGAGAACTATCTCTTTCAATTGGAAATCAAGGCTATAAGCACCATAGCCGAACGCTTCGAAAAAGAAAAATCCATGGAACTCTGGTCACAAGCGGAAGCCAGCCTTTCCTCCCTGGAAGCAGCCTATAGCGTGATCTCCCGCATCAAGGATTTCCCCCAAATACCTACGCTCGGTCCTTTATATTTCAGCACCGAATGGCACTCCCTCCTGACGAGGAGGGCTGAGGATTTTTATTCCCGCGGTCTTTATGCGCCTGCCGCCTCCTATATGCACAGGCTTCTGGATATGGCCGCCTCCGGGGATTCCGGCATTGCAGATATTTTGGATGGAGAAATCCTGGGCGTATGGGGCTTGAGAGCCCTGGAAAGAAAAGACAGCTATACCCTGCAGCGCATTTCGGAAACCCTTTCCGCTCTCGGAAGGGCAGAAATTACCGATTCAGAGGACTTGCCCTCATCCCTGGTTGAGTCTGCGGCAGCGGTGGTAACCGTGTATGTGGACAAAGGCCTGAAGATGCAGGGTGGATTGGGCTATCCCGACAGGGTTCTGGGCAGCGCCTTTCAGGTGGATGGCCAGGGCTATTATCTTACCAACTATCACGTCATTGCCTCCGAGGTAGATCCGGAATACGAAGGGTATTCCAAACTCTCCTTGCGCCCCTTCGACAATCCCGAAGCGAGGGTGCCAGCCCGGGTTGTAGGCTGGAACGAAGAACTGGATTTGGCCATTCTGAAAAGTGGAGAAATCGCCGCAAAAACCCTCTATCTCCATTCACTCCAAGATCCGGCCAAGGGACATAGGGTGTACTCCATAGGCAGCCCCGTGGGCCTCGAAAACAGCATTTCATCGGGCATAGTAAGCGCTCCTGGCCGGAGAATCCTTGCCCTTGGCGACACCCTACAGATCGACGTGCCGGTCAATCCGGGCAGTTCGGGGGGGCCTTTGCTGGATGAGAAGGGCAGGGTAGTGGGGGTCATAGTCGCCGGCTTGCGGGGCTACCAAGGACTGAACTTCGCCCTCTCCGCCTCCTGGGCTTCTACCGTCCTGCCTGAATTGTTCGAAGGCGGGCGCCATGAGGTCTCGTGGATAGGAATAGGAATGGCACGAAACCTGGATAGCAGCATCGACATATCCTACGTAGTTCCATGGCGTTCCGTACTGCACCCTGGCGACAGACTGCTGGCCATCGATGGAATACCGGTCCACGACTTATCGACTGCCCAGAGAATCGTGAGTTCCAAACCTCTTGGGTCTCTGGCCGCCCTGGCGGTACAGAGGGAAGGGACTGTGGTAAACCTTCTGGTCAAGACCGAGGGAGTGGCTAAAAGCCCCATGGTACGGATCGCTAAAAACGAATCCATGGAAAGACTCCTCCAGGGTGTTTCCGGCATGCTTCTGGAGCATATCTCTGGGCCCCGAGGGACTGGTGGAACATATAAGGTTGCCAAGATCTGGCCGGGAATGCCCGCCGACGAGTCCGGCTTGAGAGAAGCCGATATCATCAAGTTCATTCGTTACCGCAGCAGCGAGCCCGATTCCCTGGCGGCCTTCGATTTGAGCGTGAAATCCTTTTCGTCGGGCTACCTGGAGAAAACACTACGCATGATTATCAGTCTGGAAATGAACAATTTTCTGTAATACTATCTGAATTGGGTCTTGCGGGTACATGGCGTTTTAGTATCCCAAAGGCTCGATGGAGCAGCAAAAACGGAAAAGGCCAGAATCGCCATACTAGAAGCCAATCCCCTCCTCGCACTGGACATGAGAAAAACCCTGGAGGCTGCCGGGCATGAGGTGCATAGCTCCTTTAGGGACGCAATGGAGTACCTGGATTGGGCCCAGGATCACAGCCTTGATCTTCTCATTCTGGAAAGCAGTTTTAACATGGGCCTCACCCAGGCTCTAAAAACCAGGGGCGAATCCGCATCCCTCAACCAGGCCTACATATGCCTTTCTTCGCATTCCGATCAACCGCTCCAAGTCGAATGCGGATCCCGCCCTCTGGGAATCCTCGTAAAACCTTTCTCCGCCAAAGATCTCCTGGGAACTCTGGAGATCGCCCTCTACCGAGCGGACATGGAAAAAAAGCTGGCGAATGAGGAGAGGAGGTATAGGGAGCTTTTCGATTTCAGCCTTTCTCCCCGATGCCTGGTGGATTGGGAGGGGAGGATAGTCGAGGCTAATGCCGCATTTGGTGAACTTTTCAAACCCCAACATGAAAAGCCCTTGATTCTTGCCTTCTTTACGCAAGAATCAGACTGGGGCAATCTACGCCTTAACGCCAGAATGGGAAATAACGTCCTGGGCAAAGAATTCGACATGAGGAACTCGGAGGGAAATCCGCTTAAAATACTTGCCTCCATGGC
>CAZHSK010000204.1:0-1256 GCA_964535235.1 uncultured Treponema sp.
TACCCGGTCTATGTAACCAGAATTCAGGGAACCTATGTGCCCACCAAGGATAACCACTATCTCTTTACCAGAAAGGGCCACATATTTGTCTGCAAGGTATTCGCGGCCTTTAACCTGGCCAAGGGCGACAAGCTCCTGGTGAAAGACGGCGACAGGGTGCTCAAGGACTCTCCGATAATCAAGAAGAAGGGCAAGAGCGAGGAAATTGTCGCCCACGACATTTCCTACGCCAAGGTATTGCATGCCGAGGGTGAGAACCCCCAGCGCCTCTTGCTTATCGCCCAGGAACAGAAGCTGGAAATTCGCAACGGTTCCGATTTGTCGGTCAAGGAAGGCGATCTGGTGCCGGCCGAAGATACCATTGCAATTTTCGACCCCTTCACCGATCCCATCATCTCCGAGTACGACGGCTATGTCCGCTTCGAGGATATAATCCCCGGTTCCACCCTCAAGGAAGAGATCAACGAGGAAACCGGAAATATCGACAAGAGGATCACCGAGTTCGCGCTGGAGCGGGATTCCAAACAGCCCAGGATCATCATCAGCGATGAGGCGGGCAACGAGATATTCGCCTATCTACTTCCCGGCGGGGCATACCTCAACGTGGAAGATGGAGAGGTTATCAAGGCCGGCCGAACCATAGCCAAGATTCTCAAAGAGAGTGCCAAGGCCATGGACATCACGGGAGGCTTGCCCAGGGTAGGGGAGCTTTTCGAGGCGCGCAAGTCCAAAAATCCCTCGGTGCTCGCGATGGTTTCGGGCAAGGTTTCCATCCGCCAAAACATCAAGAACAAGCGCCTTATTGTTATAACCGACCGCTTCGGCAAGGAATACAAGCATTTGGTTCCCATGGGCAGGCGGCTCCTTGTGCGCGACAACGATATGGTGGAAGCCGGTGAACTGCTCTGCGACGGCAGCAAGAATCCCCACGATATTCTCAACATTCTGGGTGAACATGCCTGCCAGGCATACCTCATGGACGAAGTCCAGCAGGTGTACCGCCTCCAGGGCGTAACGATCAACGACAAGCATATTGGCGTCATCATCCGCCAGATGATGAAGAAAGTGGAAATCGTAAGCCCCGGCGACACGAGGTTTATCTACGGACAGCAGGTGGATAAGTATCGTTTCCACGAGGAAAACGAAAGGGTGATCAAGGAAGGCGGTCAGCCGGCGGTTGCCAGGCCAATGCTTCTGGGTATTACCAGGGCATCGCTCAAGATCGATTCCTTCTTCTCCGCCGCATCTTTCCAGGA
>CAZHSK010000204.1:1356-2891 GCA_964535235.1 uncultured Treponema sp.
GGTATTGACATTCGAGGAAGGCTGGAGGTATCTTGGATCGCCTGGCTAGAGCACACCGCGCTTAGCCGACGATTGTACCAGCCATAATTTGAAACTGGTCTTGGGTGATGCTGACACCGGGAGACCTAATAAGGGAGTCTAGAGCATTTATGCCTACGATCAACCAGCTTATCCGTCTCGGCAGAAAGCCGAACGTATGGCGGACCAAAGCCCCGGCACTCGATGAGTGCCCGCAGCGTCGCGGAGTTTGCACCCGCGTCATGACCGTTACGCCCAAGAAGCCTAACTCGGCCCTCCGAAAGGTTGCCCGAGTGCGTCTTACCCACGGCATCGAAGTAACCGCGTATATCCCCGGTGTCGGCCATAATCTCCAGGAACACTCGGTGGTTCTGGTGCGTGGTGGCCGAGTCAAGGATCTTCCAGGCGTTCGCTACCACATTATCCGCGGCGCCAAGGATACCCTGGGCGTCGAGGATCGCAAGAAGGCTCGCTCCAAGTACGGAGCCAAAAAGCCCAAGGCCTAAGGAATATAGAGAATGGGCAGAAAAAAGAAGACAATAGATCGCGGCCATGCGCCCGACACCAAGTACAATTCCACAGCAGTAACCAAGTTCGTCTGCAGGATGATGTGGCAGGGCAAGAAGTCCATTTGCACACGCATCATGTATGACGCGCTGGATATCATGCAGCAGAAGGCAGGGGTTCCCGCCCTGGATGTATTCAACAAGGCCTTGGACAATGCCAAGCCCGTGGTTGAGGTAAAATCCAGACGAGTCGGCGGCGCCACCTACCAGGTTCCTATCGAGATCAGGGATTCCAGGCGCGAGGCTCTGGCCATGCGCTGGCTCATTGCCGCCTCGAGGTCCCGCAGCGGCAAGGCCATGCCCGAGAAACTGGCCGACGAGCTCCTGGACGCCTTCAACGGCACCGGCTCCGCCATCAAGAAGAAAGAAGACATGCATAAAATGGCTGAGGCCAATAAAGCTTTCGCACACTATAGGTGGTAAGCTTTAGTTTTTAGTCAAAAATAGCCCCAGCTTTGCTGGGGTTTTTTTATTGGATAGTGCGAAAGCTTTATTGGCCATAGCGAGCGAAGCGAGCGTTGGCGTACGGAATTCGCACACTATCGTTGGTAAGTCTTATCTTTTAACTACTAAAGCCCAGCTTTGCTGGGGCTTTTTATTGTAAGCTGCGAATACTTTATTCTCTATAGCGAGCAAAGCGAGCGTTGGCGTACGGAATTCGCTCATTACAGATGGTAGTCTTGCTTTAACGATTAAAAGCCCCGCTGCGCGGGGTTTTTAATTGTAAGTTGCGAATGCTTTATTCGCTATAGCGAGCGCAGCGAGCGTTGGCTATAGGCGCTTCCCAACATCGCTACGCAGGCTTTTTAATCAACCCCAAAAACACTATACTAATTCCATAATGGCCGCGCCGAGCTCCGTAACTACAACCCCTGAAACCCAAAAAATACGCAACATCGGCGTACTCGCCCATGTGGACGCCGGCAAGACATCCATCACCGAACAAATGCT
>CAZHSK010000205.1:0-2867 GCA_964535235.1 uncultured Treponema sp.
TCACGAGGCCTGAAGCCTGGGCTCCCGCGGCTTCGATGCTGTCCCAGAGCACGGCGGCTGAGTCGGCGCCCTGATGTTGGGCGACAACTCTGACATTGGTCCTTTCTCCATGAATTTTTAGTTGATTTACCGCAGCAGCCCTGAAGGTGTCCCCCGCAGCCAGCACGATATTCTCCGCTCCTCTCTGTCTGGCCCAGACTGCCAACTTGGCGCAGGACGTAGTCTTGCCTACTCCGTTTACCCCCAGAAGGAGGATGATATTGAGAACTCCCTTTTCAAACTGAAAATCCTTCTTGAGCGCGTAAGGGCGTAGCAGTTCCTTGAGTTTACGCCTGGCGGCTTCGGGGTTGTCTATCCTGTCCTTCTTGCAGGCGGCTTTGAGCTCATCCACTACTTCGAAGGCGAAAGCCGCCCCCAGATCACCCTCTACCAAGAGATCGGCCAGATCGTCGAAGACCGCATCATCGAGAACCTGTTTCCTGAAAAGCGCTTTGATCCTGTCTGCAAAACCCATGATGACTCCAGGTAGTTATATTATCTCGAAAGTCCCATCATATCCACGAGGGCCAGTATGCTGTCCACCGCCAGCCCCAGGCTTAAGCCCAGAGATATGCCGGCGAATCCGCCCGATGCATAAAAAGCCCAAGCAGGCCTGGCTGAACGCGAATACGCTTCCTGAGTGGAAAGAAACTGTCCTGTCGCAAGAAAACTGATGGGAAGACTCAATATAAAGCGGCCCAAAGCCGATCTGAATCTGCTGTCTGCTTTAATAAAGGCTGACTCCTCCCTCCACTCCAGGGTCTGGGCGTAGTGACCAGGATTCAAAGAATCGGTGGAAGGAGAAAGCTTGACAAGGCTTGGAATAATCTTTTTGTAAATATAGGATTCATTATTGGATATTTCGAGTCTCTTCGTTTCATATCCCGGAACGCGTAGGGTAAGCGCCGCCACCCCCGTTCCCAGGGCAAAGATTCTGGAACCCTCGATATCCCAGAGGCCAGACGAGAGGTCGGCTGGAGTAAGCAAGAGGGTCGGCGGGGCAGAGGCTTCAACGTCATATACGCTTAAGGGCATTCCTCTGACCCAGGACAGTATTCTGGAAACAAACAACTGGGTAATCTGATCCAATTCCATGTTTTCCAGCGACGCTGCCGCAGAATTCACAGCGAGGGGCTGGTCCTTTTCGAAGTACAAAAGAATACAGTCTATGCCTCGGCTTGTATTGGCGTAAAAACCCAGCACATAGGCATCAAGCGCTTGAATCGCCTCTTTGTCGCTCCGGATGTCAAAAAGAGCCTCATCTTTAGATTTTCTCTTAAAAACCGACTGCCTTATCCCTGAAGTCGGCTCCTTGTCTCCCTGGATATCTCTGGATGGAAGTGGCTCCACAATCCTGGAAAGCAGGAGAGGAATAGCGGAGGAAAGCCCTCCCTCCCCTCTTTCTAGAGCCAGGGCTGAGCACTCCTCCAAGCTCGGCAAGCGGGCCTCGAGTCCCTGTCGTTCATTCTCGGCAAGGGGGAAAAACAGTCCCATGCCTAGGGTCCAGGTTTCGGGGGTTGTGGCCACATCCTGAGCAAAGACAGGAAAGGAGCTAGAAACCCAGAGCATTAAAACCAGGAGAGCCAACCTCAAGGCTGAGCGCATGCAAAGCCAGAGCTCCGTGAAAAACCGCGAAGCTGGAAGGCGCTTAAGCCTCTTATAAATCCTCATCATCCGCATCGGCAGCCGTGACGCCACCCTTCCAACGCCATCTTAAAAAGTTCTCGATGAAGGGATCAATGTCGCCGTCCATCACCCCATATACATTGCCCACCGAAAATTTTGTCCTGTGATCCTTTACGAGTGTGTAGGGCTGGAATACGTAGGAACGGATCTGGGAGCCCCAGGCTATTTCCTTTTTATCGCTCTGGAATCTTTCGTTTTCCTTTTCCTTCTCCTGCCTGTAGTACTCATACAGCCTGGATTTGAGCACGCTCATCGCCACATCCTTGTTTTTATACTGGCTGCGCTCATTCTGGCAGGTGACGACAATTCCGGTTTCCAGGTGGGTTATTCGCACCGCCGAGTCCGTTTTATTTACCTTCTGGCCGCCGGCACCGCCGGAGCGATAGGTATCTATGCGGATATCCTCAGGGCGAATATCCACCGTGATGGAGTCGTCCAGAACCGGCAGTACATAAAGAGAGGCAAAGGAAGTGTGCCTCCTGGCGTTGGCGTCAAAGGGGGAAATTCGGACGAGTCTGTGAACGCCGCTTTCACCTCTCAGATACCCATAGGCATAGGAACCGTGAATCTGAATGGTTGCCGACTTCACTCCTCCCTCGGCTTCGAGGAGATCTATCACTTCGGTGCTGAAGCCTCTGCGCTCAGCCCAGCGTGTGTACATGCGCAGGAGCATGCTCGCCCAGTCGCAGGCCTCGGTTCCTCCGGATCCGGCGTGAATGGATACGAAGGCATCGGATGAATCGGCCTCGCCGGAGAGTAGTTCCAGCACCACCGCCTTGTCGAAGCGCTCCTTGATGCTCTGGAGACTCGTGGCTATGTCGGCCTCCATGTCCCCCTGTTCTTCCTCAAGGGCTATTTCGCAGAACTCTCTTAGGCTTTCAATATCCTTGACCAGGGATTTCCAGGTATCCAGTCTTTCCTTGGTCTGTTTTATAGAAGCGAATATTCTGCCGGCCTTGGCCGAATCATTCCAGAAATCGGGATCCGAAGAAAGGCTTTCCTTTTCCCGTATAGAAGCTTCAAGGGCATCGGAGTCAAAGACGCCCCCAGATATCCAGTATTTCCCCCCTGAGCTCGTCAATGGGCTTGGATAGTTCTTCTAGCATGGCCTTCTCCTCACGTAGTGTAGTGCTTAAGTGTAC
>CAZHSK010000206.1:0-2838 GCA_964535235.1 uncultured Treponema sp.
GCCATCGAAGCCTTGGCAGCAAAAAAAGATATTGGCATTGAGGCTGCGGCCAGAGAAATCCGCTACGGCGTCCTTTTCCGTCAAGCCAGGCGCTTGGGTTTTTCGACACTATGCACGGCCCATAATTCAGACGATCAACTGGAAACCCTCCTTGGACGATTCCTGGGATCCTCCAGCATAGAGGGGCTTCAGGGCATCAGGGCGCAGCGCCAGCTTGATAATGGCCTCAATCTATGCAGACCATTGCTGTTCGCCCCCAGAACCCTCATTGACACATACGCCGGAGCCGAAAAACTCGTCGTATCCCAGGATTCCACTAACCGCTCTACGAAGTACCAGCGAAACAGAATTCGCCTGAACCTGGTGCCCCTTCTGGACAGGGATTTTCCCGGCTGGAGAAATGGTCTGACCGGCACCTCTAAAAAACTCAAGGACGACGCTGCAGTTCTGGAGGGTCTTCTGGACAAAGCCCTCAAAAATTCTGACATTAGCTTTGTAGATGGCGGGGTGAGCTTCGACCTAAGGCAGTTTTTGCTGCTCCCCTTGAGTCTGCAAATCCGTTTGGTGGCTTACTGCCTTAGGAAACTAACAGGAAGAGGCAGAATTTCCCATAAGGCCATAGATGAAGCTTGCAGCTCCATACGCGCAGGTTCTTCTGGAGTCGATCTTCTGGAATACAGGTTCGAGAAGAAAGGCACACATCTGCAAATCTTCCCCATACTTGATTTTCGGACCAAACACGGGTATTTTTTCCGTGTTGAGGAAGCAGGAAAATATTGTAGTGGGGCTTTTTGCGTACAATGTTTCTGGCGGGATGGAAAAAACGGGCCTGAAGGTTCTCCCATACAAGAACCCCGGGCTTATAAATCTCTGGTCGAAGGTTCTTTCAGCTTTCCGCTGGCGGTAAGAAGCAGAAAACCTGGCGATACCATACTGTGCGATGGAAGGCACAGAAGGATCGATGACCTTCTGTCCTCCTGGCGAATCGATGAGGCACATAGAGATTGGATCCCCCTTGTCGAAGACAGGGAGGGCATTGTTGCGGTTCTGGCCTCCTGCCTCGGTAAAGAGGGCTATGACCACCATAAATTCAGGGATTACTCCGGGACCCGGGAGGGCAGGAGACTCGCTATCTGTATAAAAGGAGCTGGTTTTTAGATGTCCGACGACAACAAGCAGGATAGGACCCCACGGCGCCCGGAGCTTCCCCAGGGCGGTCCGCCGAAGGCAAACAAGGCGGCACTCGCCGTTTTCCTTTCCCTTTCAGTACTCTTTGCGTCATTTTTCTTTTTCAGCGATAAATCCCAGGCTAGGGATATTCCCTACTCGGCCTTTCTCTCCTACGTCGAACTGGGCGAGGTGGATACTGTCCAGATAGTTGACCAGAAGGAAATAAAGGGATATCTCAAGGCTGTGGATGGTTCCCTGGTAGAGTTCACCACATCCATTCCCTATTTCGACCTGGAACTCCTCTCCAGCCTCAGGCAGAAAAATGTAAAGGTTTCAGGAGCCATAGGCAGCGCCAGCCCTCTTCAAATTCTCTTTGAGCTAGCCCCTTGGCTTTTCGGCTTTTTCCTCATCTGGTTTATGATGCGGCAGATGCAGGGCAACAATAAGGCCTTTCAATTTGGAAAAAGCAAGGCCAAGCGTTACGTTGACCCTAATAAGAAGACGACCTTTGATGACGTGGCCGGTCAGAAGGAAGCCAAATACGAATTGATGGAGGTTGTGGATTACCTCAAGAACCCCCAGAAATTCGCCAAGATGGGCGCAAAAATCCCTAAGGGCGTGCTCTTGGTAGGAATGCCTGGCACTGGCAAGACCCTCATCGCCAAGGCTACCGCGGGCGAGGCCAACGTGCCCTTCTTTCATATGTCAGGCTCAGATTTCGTGGAAATGTTCGTCGGCGTCGGAGCCAGCCGCGTGAGGGATCTCTTTGAACAGGGCAGAAAGAGCGCTCCCTGCATTCTTTTTATTGACGAACTGGATGCCGTGGGCCGTACCAGGGGCGCCGGCTACGGCGGCGGCCACGACGAGAGGGAGCAGACCCTCAACCAGATGCTGGTCGAGATGGACGGTTTCGACACCAAGGATGGAGTCATCATTCTCGCCGCCACCAATCGCCCCGATGTTCTCGACCCGGCTCTCCTGCGCCCCGGCCGCTTCGACCGCCAGGTGGTGGTAGCTATGCCCGATGTAGCCGAACGTGAAGCGATACTCAAGATCCATATGGGCAGTATTCCCGTCAGCCCCTCGGTGGACGTAACTAAAATTGCCAAAGCCACGCCAGGGACATCAGGAGCCGATCTGGCCAACCTGGTCAACGAGGCAGCCCTTTTTGCCATTCGTAAGACTAAAACTACCGTAGAAATGGACGACTTCGAGGATGCAAGGGATAAAATTCTCATGGGAGTGGCCAGGACGAGCCTCGTGATAACCGAAGAAGAGAAAAAGGCTACCGCCGTGCACGAATCGGGACATGCTCTCCTGCATTACTTCCTTCCCAATGCAGACCGTCTCCACAAGGTTACCATCGTACCCCGGGGCAGGGCTCTGGGACTTGCTCTGTCCCTGCCTGACAAGGATTATTATTCCCGATCCAAGGGATGGCTCTTCGACAGGCTCGTAATCACCTACGGAGGTTACGCGGCGGAAAAAATTGTCTATGGCGAAACTACCACCGGCACGGCCCAGGACCTGCGCCAGGCCACCGACATGGCCAGAAGCATGGTCTGCGAGTGGGGTATGGGCGAAGGCCTGAGCCCCATCGCCTACGGCCAGGAGGATGAACCCATATTCCTGGGCAAGGAAATAGCCAGACACAAGGATTATTCTGAA
>CAZHSK010000207.1:0-2824 GCA_964535235.1 uncultured Treponema sp.
GGATTTGCTTCGGCAAGCTACCGCCGACATGGAAGGAACAGGCCTTTCTTCAGAGGAACTCCTTGATAACTTAGGCGATGTGGATATGACTCATTTAAAGCGGGTATTGCAAGCTCTCACCAAAAGGAGTCTTGTTGATTCCAGCGGCAGGGGCAAGAAGCGGCGATGGAAGACGTTGCGTGATCAGGAAGACTTAATAGATTTATGACTTCCTTGTCCAGCCAGCGGTTCGCCCAGCCCGCCTAGTCTTCTGGCCTATCATTTCAGGCAACGCTTGGCTGCTATTCTGCCCGTCATAACTGCGGTGGGGCCGCCGGCAGGGCTGTACACCCACTTGCCGGCGGCATACACGTCGGGCAAGGCTGTTTTCACGGAATCCGCCATGCGGAACATGCTCGTCACCACGGGTATGTCCTGCTCGAAAGACCAGCCTACGATAGAGCCTTCCGAACTCCTTACCCGCTCATAGATAGACAGTGGCGAAAAGGAGAAGCGGAACAGCACCTTATCTTTCAACCCATGGTAGATAGTGGATGAGATCGCTTTAATAAATTCGTCTTCCACGCGCTGTTTGAACTCATCATACCAGAGCGCTTCTTTGATTCTCCGGGTAAGTTCAAAGTTGAACAGGGCGCTGATTATGATGCCGGTCTTTCCCGCAGGGGCCGCATCGGGGTCGCGAAGTACAGGGATAGATATCTCGAAGGTATTGTAGTGGCAGAACCTTTGCAACCATGCATAGATTTCATCTCTTTGAACCGTATCCCAGCGCGCGAGCAGGCCATCGAGCTCGGCGATATGGATCTGCCCTAGGCCTTTTTTGTCCGGCGTGTAGAATACGTGCCCAGTGGCAATTTTCCCAAAAAATTCAGGCGCTATATCCACGGCCAAGAACACGGAAAACACCGATTCGGCTCCCTTGCGCCCGAGTATCTTTTCCTTGCGTTGTGCGAACACATCCTGTTCTTTTCTGTCCATGCTTCTGGAATCGCACATCGCGTATAAGGCCTTCAGGTCGCCAGCCCATATCATCGTATTGTACTGATACGCATTCCCTACGGCATCGGTGATCACCTTGGTAACGGGGTCTACTTTCACAATTTCGGTATCGAGGCGCAGTTCGCCGCCTCGCTTTTGCATGGCTTCGACCAATTTTTGGATAAAAGCTCCCACCCCGCCTTTCGGATAGAGATAGTCATTGTAAAGCGCGAAATAGCTAAGCGCGAAAAAAACCGGTGTCTTGCGGAAAAAATGCTGACCGACCATGTCCTTAAGCGATTGATTGGATGAGAGTTCGTCGAGTCGCTCCTCGAAGGGCGTATCCATTTTCGATATGCGGTATAAAGTTTTCAGTAACTTCACCATCCATGCGGCAAGGGAAGGCGCCAAAACGAGGATGTTTTTTTTCTTCTTGGCGAACAGGGGGCTGTCTACGCCATAGAGAGTCTTCATGTTTCCAATAATGTCGTGAATCGCCTCGATAATCCTGTCTACATCGCCCTCACTTCCAGGATATTGATTCTTCAGCATATCAGCATAAATGTAGAGATCCTGCTCGCCGCTCAAACGTATGAGCGCATTCTCAATACCCAGAGAAATCGGATTGGGCAGTACCTCGATATCGAGGCCGAATTCCTTGATCATGGGCTTTACCAGACCGGCGTTTACCAAGGCCCGCGCACCGCCTTCGAAACGAAAGCCATCACGATCGAAGGAGTTCATCAGTCCGCCACAGTGTTCGTTCTTTTCGATAAGAAGGACATCCTTGCCCTTGTGCGCAAGACGCAAGGCCGCCGTAAGCCCCGCGATGCCGCCGCCGACAACGATGATATCCTTATGTATCATAACTTCACCCCTTTCTGTCCAAGCAGCGCAATAGTCCTTTCCCATAGCGCCTGGGCCGCCTCCATGTCCCTGGCTGGAGGAGCCAGTTCTTCTGCCGTTGTTAAATGGAAGAACACATCGCTTGTCCGCGCAAGACTCTTTGAAGCCCCTAGGTAATAGAGCGCTTCGGCGGATATGTCGGGAGTCGCGGAGCGTGTGTCTATGATATTTTTTTTATACCATTGGTAAAGCTTGCCGTTGTCCTTACCCGTCTCGGTCCGCACCATGCCCGGATGCATGGCGTTGATAGTAACGTTATACGGCGCCAACTCACGGGCGAAGATATGCATGGACAAAAGCTGGGCGAGCTTGCCTGCGCCGTAGCCCTTGAGTCCGGAATACCTATTCCGTTCCCACTGCAGGTCATCCAGGTCCAGGCCCCAGGCCATGAAGCGGTATCCCTCGGAACCGACAAGGATAATCCTTCCAGTCCTGTCCCTGCTCATCTTGGGCTCCAGCATTTTCGTCATGACAAAAGGAGCGAGATAGTGCAGGGCGAAATTGGCCTCCAGGCCATCGGCTGTCTCGTGGCGAGTCTCGAGATGGATCCCCGCATTGTGGATGAGCACGTCGATAGGCTGTTCCATTTCTGCTAAGGCGCGCCCCGCGTGCTGGATATCTTCAAGCAAGGTCAGGTCGGCGATAATGTAGTCCGCCTTTGCGCCAAATTCTTCAGTGAGATTCCGGCACAGCCGCTCGGATTTTTCTATATTCCTATTGATTAAGACAAGCCGGGCGCCCATGGACGCGTACTTGCGCGCCGTATAGAGGCCGATTCCGGAGCTAGCCCCCGTAATCACCGCCAGATTGCCGCTGAATGAATCGGTGCAGCGCTCAGGTCTTGCTTTCATATTCTTGAGCATCGCGCTGATGTTCGACCATTTGTACTGCGGCCAATACCGCCGGATCGCCGGGTTAATAATGCAACTCTCCTTATATC
>CAZHSK010000208.1:0-2785 GCA_964535235.1 uncultured Treponema sp.
ACTGGGAATGGACCCCATCGAACTCAGAGAGAAGAACATGGTGCGCCAGGGCGAGAGCAGCGATGTCTACCGGGTGATGGGCGAGGGAAGGGAAGGGGTGGACATGATTTTCGAGTCCTGCAAGCTGGACTACTGCATAGCCCGGGGCAGGAAACTCATAGCCTGGGACGATGAACCTCTCGTGCGCCAGGTAGCTCCGGGGAAGCTCAGAGCCAAGGGCATGGCCATAGCCATGCAGGGCTCGGGGATTCCCTTGGTGGACATGGGTTCTGCCAGCCTGGAACTCCAGGAAGGAGCTTGCTTTAAACTCAGAGTGGGCGCTACCGATCTGGGCACAGGAAGCGATACAATCCTAGCCCAGATAGCCGCGGAAGAATTGGGAGTGCCCCTGTCATCCATCAATGTCTATGCCTCCGATACCGACCATACACCTTTCGATGTTGGGGCTTACGCTTCCAGCACGACATATGTGTCGGGCAACGCGGTACTGGCTGCGGCGAAAAAAATTAAAGCCGTTATGCTCAATGCCGTCGCACAACGCAATGGCATCGATATCAACGATGTGCGATTTGACGGCAAGAATTTTCTAAAGGCGGACGGTAAAATAATCCAAGATCTTGAATCCTTGAGCCTGGACACGCTTTACCACGATGGTGAAAAAATGGCTACGTTGAGCGCCACTGCATCCTTTTCAGGACCCAAGTCGCCTCCTCCCTATGTGGCCGGTTTCGCGGAAATTGAACTGGATACTGAAACAGGCAAGATCGACCTGATTCGTTATGTAGCAGTCGTAGACTGCGGCGTGGCTATAAATCCCGCCTTAGCCAGGATACAGGTGGAGGGAGGCGTCTTGCAGGGTATAGGGATGGCCTTGTTTGAAAACGTGAAGTTCGACTCCAAGGGCAGACTGCTCACCAACAGCCTTAAAACCTATTCCATACCATCCAGGCTTGATGTGGGCGAGATAATCGTAGAGCTCGCCGAAAGCTACGAGCCCTCAGGTCCATTCGGGGCCAAGTCGGTAGCCGAGGTAAGCATAGACAGTCCGCCCGCGGCAATAGCCAATGCCATTCGCAATGCCACAGGCCTTCGCCTTACCGAAACACCATTCAGTCCGGAGCGGGTACTGGAGGCTCTTAACTCTTTACGGGCTTAGCCTTGCGATCGATAAAGAGAGAGGCAAGAAAACCCAATGCTACGAATATGGCCCCTACTATAAAGGAGAGAGATGATGCTCTTTCCGGCATTTTGTCCTTCAAAAAGGCGGTTATCTGAGGTCCTACCACTCCGCCCATTGCCCAGGCGGTGAGCACGACACCGTAGACTACGGTCATCCTGCCTGCGCCGAAAAGTTCTGAAATCGTAGCGGGCATGGTGCCGAAGCCGCCGCCGTAGCAGAGGAGTATCCAGCAGAGTAGAATGGCGAAAATCCAGGGATTGCCTGTTATCGCCAATAAGGCAAAGACAGCCAATTGGCTGCCCAGCATTATTCTGTAGGTTTTCATTCTGCCCGCCCTGTCCGAAACCGCGCCCCAAAGGAAGCGGCCAAAACCGTTGAAGAGGGAGGTGACCGCGATGAGGGTTGCCCCCATGGCAGCTAGATCAGCGGTTGAAAGCCCGGAATCCTTCTTGCCCAGCAATTCCTGGAACATGGGAGACTGGAATCCCACCACAGCGATACCTGCCGTGATATTGCAGAAAAACATGATCCAAACAAGGACAAAGCTCCGGGAGCGGAGTGCGGGTTTGGCATCCTGGAAGGCTTGAGCCGGGTTCATGGGCGGCGCTGCGTTCGCGCTCAAGGGTGGGTTGGCCAGACTGAGGGATGACACTACGGTAAGGACGGCGAACAATAAAGCCAGCCACAAGAAGACGGCCACCAGGTTTCCGCCAGTCCAGGCCAGAAGGCTCGGGGCTAGAATCTTGCTCATCGTCAGGGCGCCAAAGCCAAATCCCATGACGACGATACCGGTGGCGAGCCCTTTTTTATCGGGGAACCACTTGGCCACCGTGGCCACAGGGGTTACATAACCTAGGCCAAGACCAGTGCCGCCGATCAAACCATAGCCCAGGTAGAGGAGGGGCAGGGAGGGTATGGAGAGGGCAATCCCCGCTATGGCGTAGCCCAGACTGAAGAGTATGCTGCCCGACAAGGCAAGAACCCTGGGTCCCAGTTTTGGGAGGAATATCCCACCCACGGCTGCTGATAGCCCTAGAAAGAATATCGCTAAGGAAAAAATCAGGGAGACCTGAGTATTATTCCAGCCGTAGGTTTTCATGATGGGAGCCTGGAAAAAGCTCCATGCATAGACAGTCCCCAGGCAGATCATGAGCACCGTGGCCATAGCCACCATGGACCAACGTTTGCTGCCACCCTTTTTCGAGCCCTGTTCGGTCATCCTCAACTCCTCCAGCAAGGCTTTTGCCTGTCTCAAATTTCCATTTCCCAGCCACATCAGTGTCGTCAAAGCCAAGGGTACTGTCAAGGATAATAAAATGGCGTTTTATATTTTGAACCTTTTTTTACTCTCGGTCGTTGACGGCAGGAATAAGCTGTCCTATGATGCTCTAAAGGACACACTGTCGAATCATCGTATAGATGAAAGAAGCCGTTTGGCGACGACTTCCAACACAGGGTCACTATAGTATCTTCGTTAAGGAGAGAGTCCAATGTCGGAACTGATGGAGAGCTTGATAGCGCGTGCCCGGGCAGCCCAGGAACAGATAGAATTCTGGAGCCAGGAGCGGGTGGATGAGATGGTGGCGGCGGTGGGCTGGGAAGTGT
>CAZHSK010000209.1:0-2785 GCA_964535235.1 uncultured Treponema sp.
CGGGGGCGTTGCCGCCGATATCGAACAATAACCCCGGGCGAGCCCGGGGACTACGGGCACTGCACCAGTTCAAGTCATGCCCCTGCTTTCACGGTCGTGGCGAAGGGCTTTTCCCGCCTTGTTGATCTGTTTCCATTTAGCACGCTCGGCCGCCGCCGCAACCCTGTTCTCCCTCCGGTCCAGGAAGGCTGTCTCTTGGATCATTTTTTTCCAGCGGGCAAAGCGTTGAGAATCCAGGCTTCCGGAGTCCAGGGCGGCGAGGACGGCGCAGCCAGGCTCCCGGCTGTGCGTGCAGTCTTTGAACTTGCAGGAAAGGGCCAGGGCCGCTATCTCGGGAAAGACAGCGTCCACATCGGCTTCGTCGGCCCATAGCTGAACCTCCCGCAAGCCGGGATTGTCCAGCATGATGAGCCCCGAGTTTAAAAGGTAGAGCTCTCTGTGGGTTGTTGTATGGACACCCTTGCTGTCGCCTTCCCGCACTGGCGAGGTCTCCGCTAGGCGGGCGTCTGCGAGCGCATTGAGCAAGGTCGATTTTCCCACTCCCGAAGAACCCAGGAGTGCTATCGTGTTGCCAGGCTCGAGACTGGCTTGGAGCTCCTCCAATCCTTCTCTACTGGAAGCGCTCACTCCCAGCACCGTCGCCGTGCCCGACACGGCTGCCAACTCTGCGAGCAGTAGTCCAGAATTCTGGGCCAGGTCAATCTTGGTGAGGAGGACTAGCGGTGTTACCCCCGAGGCGTGGCACAAGGCTAAAAGCCTTTCCACCCGCCCGGGCGAGAAGTCGCCGTCGCAGGCTGTCATCGCCAGGGCTATATCGACGTTGGCCGCCAGAGCCTGGATAAATCGCGCGTCGCCGTGGCGCGAGCCCGGGGCTCTTCTGGCCAGGAAGGATTTTCTCGGCAGAATAGCCAGGGGAAGCCATGTCGCCTCGGAACCTCCGAGCCCGCCTCGATCGAGTTCTCGCACGAGAATCCAGTCCCCTACGGCGGGGAGGTCCTCGGGCAGGGCAATGCCTTCGGCAAAGGCTCCGGACAATAAAATCCTGCCTTCTCGAAGCGGTAATTCCCCGTCGGCACTGCCGACCGCCAAGGCTCCGGATCTCTGTATTTCGACTACCCGGGCAGGAAATATCTCGGATCTTTCGTATGCTGTGCCGCCTAGGTTTTTGGCAGCTTTCTCCCATGATACGTTCCATCCCCATTTTACAAGTGCGCGCGAGGAAAAATCCGAGCTGGGTAAAATTTCTTTTAAATTAGGTTCGTACACCTTAATAGTCCTTGTCATATTCAAATGCCGCGGGAATCAGGTCGTGCGGACACGCCAGCCCCTTTTAGTGCCGCCGCGCAACGTTTGCTATAAAGGTGCGCGGGAGTTGTCGGGTTGCGATACTATGCCGAAGGGAAGGTGGGGCGAACGTGACTTGGGCTTTACAGAATGATTGAGCTTGTCGCGATTCCGACCCCGGGTTTGCCCTTGCGGCTGTTGTCGAGTATGGCCTTGTTCATTCAACGCCTCCTTGGTCGGAACTTTGCCTGCGCCAGGCGCAAGTTTAACAGCAGGGTTGCTCGTCGACTATGACTGAGCGATTCCTGCGTGTAAAAGTGAGTGTATAACGAAAGCGTGGGCGCCGCAAGCGCTGCTTGCGGCGCCCACGCGCACCCTCATTAAGATAGCAATAGATCCTAAGCCGGTGAATCACCTGGCTTCGCTGTTTTTCAATAAGGGGCTAGTATGGCCAGGACCTTTTCCTTGCCCAGGGTACCCAGGAACCCCGCCAACCGCGGCCCCTGATCTTTGCCCACCAGGGCTTGGTAGGCTGCCCTGAACAGTGTCTTGCCGTCGGTTCCCGCCGCGGCCGCGGCGTCGTAGATAGCTGCCGCCACCGCTTTTTCATCGGCGAAATCCTCGAGCCGGGCGACGACATCGTCGCGCAGATGAATGAGGGCCGCCAGCTCGAGTTCCGAGAGTTCAGCCTTTTCACCCGGCTCCCTCACCTTGAAGCGGAATTCCTCGGGCGCGCATTCGTTTACCCAGTACCATGCCCGCTCGGCCCTGGAGCGGATTCTAGCCTCCTGAACCGGCTTCAAGCCGGGCAGGGCCGAAAGTACCGCCTCCACATCGCCCTGGTGGATAAGAAGGAGAGAGCATAGGTGGCGGAAGGGGACCTGGTAGGGTGCTTCAGCGGGCACGCCGTCTACCTGGGAGAGTTCGTATATTCTCCTCTCCTTGGCCTCGGCCTCGGCATCCTTGGCTTTTTCGATTCCCCAATAGATTCGTTCGGTTTTATCGTAATCTTCGTAAATCTTGATGACATCCAGGTCAAAGCTGATCACGAACTCGGTGTTGGGCCTTGTGCCGGCGAAGAGATAGCGCACCAGTTCGGGCTGGTAGACCTTGAGGAGGTCGGGGAGATCCACAACCTTGCCCTTGGAGGAGGACATTTTTCCAGGAGACCCCTTGATGCCTATAAAATCATAGCGGAAGGTTACTGGAGGCTTGCGGCCGTATACTTCCTCTACCACATGTTTGGATGTATCGAAACTGCCGCCCTGAGAATGGTGATCCTTGCCAGCGGGCTCGAAATCCACCTGTTCGAAGTTCCAGCGCATGGGCCAATCCACTCTCCAGACGAGTTTTGCGCCCTTGAGGCTTCGCAGATCCCCTGTCTCGCTATGGCCGCACTCGCAATGGTAGCTCAAGCCCCAATCCCCATCCCAGCCATCTACTTCCGTAGTGTCCTTGCCGCAGGCCGAGCAGAATACCGAGACGGGCCACCATTCACCTT
>CAZHSK010000210.1:0-2761 GCA_964535235.1 uncultured Treponema sp.
CGGCGGAAACGCGAAGAATCTTGCGCGAAGGCTGGACAGATAGTGTATACTAGAGTAAGGCATCTGCAGGGTACTATTCCAAAAGCCCTTCAAGGAGGCACGTCAACGATGAAGCGCATACTGTTCGTTCTCGCCATTGCAATCCTGGTCACGCCCGCTGTTGCCCAGGAATCGGCGTCCGGCAGCCCCTCTGGTTTTTCTGCAGCCCTCAATCTCGGATCGGACCTCCTGCCTTCAGCAAGCGATCCTTCCAAGCTCCAGAGCTGGTCTAAGCTGGGATTCCAGCCCGACCTATCCTTGGGCAAATTCGGCATCGGCTTAGACCTCACCTTCCGATTCCAGCTCTATCCCGATCCCGCCACTCCCCTGCAGATCTACGAACCCGACTGGATACCCCAGGCAGGCCAGAATATTTTCGACGTCTATCTGCCCAAGATAATGTATGTCCGCTATGGGCTGCGCAACGTTGACCCCCTCTATGTCAAGCTTGGCTCCATCAACGATTTCAGTCTCGGCAACGGGCTGATAGTCTCGGATTACGCCAACACCCAGTTCCTGCCCGATCTCAGGATTTTTGGTCTTCAGTTCGGCGTGGACGGCAGCATCTTCAAGTTCCCCTACCTGGGCATCGAAGCCCTTACGGGCAACCTAGCCAAGCTGGATGTCATCGGTGGCAGAATTTATGCACGGCCCCTGGCCTTTATGGCATCCTCCCTCCTTGGCAAGCTGCAGCTGGGCTTTACCGCAGTCATGGACAGGGATCCTCTGGTCTACACGGCCGCCGCCGATCTTTCGATCTATCCCAGTTCAAAACCTATCCACGTTCTGGGCGCCGACGTAACACTGCCAATTTTACGAAGTCAGGCTCTGAGCCTCACGGCATTCGTCGAAGGAGCCCAGCAAATGAGTGGAGCCCTGGGAGCCATTACCGGCGTGGGCGGAAGCCTTTTGGGATTCATCGACTACGGAGCCCAGATCCGCGCCCTCCAGGGCGGATTCATTCCCTCATATTTCGACAGCAACTACGATTTCTACAGGGATGAAAGGTTTTCCTTCGTGGAAACCCTGGTCGCTCCCGGCAATTTCCAGTTAGGCTGGTTGGCCAGCCTGGGATTCAGGCTCTTCGATGGAGGTCTCAGCTTCTCGGCTCTCCTGGATGGTCCATTCGCGGCCATTCCACTTGCCGCCAGCGATGACAGTGGCCTCTATCCCCATCTCAAGGGCGAGTTCGCCCTGGCCGAAGGCATTCTCCCCGGAGTATTCCTGACGGCGGGCTACGAAAAGTACTTCCTGGGAAGAAAAGCGGGCTTCTTCAAGGATCTGGTGGATCCCGAGGACGCGGTCATCGGCATGTCCATTAACTACAAGACCGGAGCCACGGTCCTGACCCTGGCCTACATCTATTCATGGGATCCTACAACCCAGGATTTCGACGTCAGTTCCAGCCTGAGCGCTTCGGTGCGCTTCTAGGCGAAGGGGGCATTAATGAAGCGTACACTCAGCCTTTTAACCCTGATACTTCTTCTCACCCACGCTGCCGCAGCCCAAGGCGGCGGATTCGGAGCCTCGGTGATGGATTGGATGCGCGACAATGTGGGCATGGAAATCGGCTCGGTCACCATAGACGGTAACAGCTATTCTAAGGTCGTGGCAGCCCCGGAAGTGAAAATCGGCAGACTCGAGCTGGGGCTCTATCTCCCTGTCATTTACACCAGGGATCTCTTCGACCCCTCCAGCTGGTACAGACCCAAGGGCAACAACGAGTGGGATTTCGGAGGAGCCTACTGGGGAACCGACACGATAAAAGGTATCCTCGATGTAGCTGCCGACATTATTCTCAAGATCAAGTATTTGGAATACGGCGAGCCATTGGAGGACAAGTTCTTTGTCAAACTGGGCAACCTCCACGGCCTGACAATCGGTCATGGCTTGATAATGCGGGATTACCGGAACGATGGGGATTTCCCCAGTATCAGGCGGGTAGGTGTCAATACAGGGTATGACTTCGGCACCTTCGGTTTCGAAGCCCTGGTCAATGACTTGCCCCTTCCCCAGATATATGGAACAAGGCTCTACTTCCGCCCCTTGAAAGGCTCCAAGCTTGCGGTGGGCGCCTCGGGAGTATTCGACACCGACGCAGGCGCCGAACTCAAGGGCACAACCTATGACGGAGCAGCGGGCAACTTCAGTTTCCTGGGCGCTGGCCTGGATCTGGACTATCCCATCATCAAGTCCTCCGCGGCTTTGGGCCTGCGGGCTTTCGCCGATGTCGCGGCCACCCTTCCCTATCTCAAATCCCCTGTGGTCAATCCTGCAACGGGAATTACTATAGACAAAGGCCTTAAAACCGAAATGCTTTGGGATTCGGGCCCCCATAACTGGGGCGCCGCCACGGGTTTCCTGGGCAATATTCTCTTTATCGACTGGCGCCTGGAGTACCGCTATTTCACGGGCCTGTTCAGACCGTCTTTCTTCGATTCCACGTATGAGCGCACCAGGGCCAGCCTGGTCATGGACTACCTGCCCTACCTGGACGGCACTGCCCAGGTTTCCGATGCGCCCAGTGTCATGGGTATTTATGGTGAAGCGGGATTCTCGCTCTTCAAGGATAAGCTCAGCCTCGTAGCCGGCTACATGTGGCCCTGGACCCCCGAAGACGGCTTTGCGATAAGCGCCCATGCGGACGACGAACTACGCGCCGGCCTGGCGATCAAGCGGGGACTTGTTCCTGTAGTCGACCTGGCCGGGTCCGTCTATTACG
>CAZHSK010000211.1:0-1909 GCA_964535235.1 uncultured Treponema sp.
ATTATCTGGAAGGATGCGTGGAGGTTTTCCAGCCTTAGCTTGTCGAAGGAGTTTTCAATTTCCCGGGAGTGGATGTCCAAGGTTATGATTCTGGTTGCTCCCAGGTTTTCCAGCATGGCGCCCACTCGGGCAGCGGTGAGGCCTTCCCTTCCCTTTTTCTTGTGCTGGCGGGAGTAGGGATACATGGGAAGGACCAAGTTTATGCGCTCGGCCCCTGCCTGCATGGCCGAATCGATGGCGACAAAGAGGTTGAAGATGTGGTCATTTACGGACATCACTCGTTTTACGGCCCCATCGTTGAACGCGATGGGCTGGTGGTTCTCTATGTCCTGGAATATATAGATATCCTTGCCCCTGATGGACTCGAGGATTTCGGTCTTGACCTCTCCGTTGGCGAAGAAGGTATGCCGTGCATTTATCTTGAATTTAGGGGGCCGATATTTATCGGTGGGTCCGGGCATGAACAGATAGCCCGAATTGGCATCGTTCGCGAAATTGATCTTCCGGATGGCAAGCTCCTGGCTGATGTGATATCGCGAGGAGAGGGCCTGGGTCTTCCGGTCGAAGCGTCGCTTGTAAATCCCGGCAAGCTTGCGGACCACGCTGTCCGCGAATGCTTCGGCGCCGGGGCAAGCGATGATACCCAATTTGGTTGGGTCGGAATAACTCATGGGTTCGCCGCCTTGAAGTGTTAGCTTGACTTCAGGCTATACCGATGGCCCTTCTTTGTCAATCTTGGCTCGCCTAGGCGAGGCTTTCGATGAGGGCCACCAAAGGGTGTTCAGGAGGGGGGCTCAGCACGAGGGTCGGCCCTGTGGCTACCTCCACCCCCACTGGCGAGGCGCAGTCCTTGCCCCAGTATTCCACTTTATACCGGCCTGGCGGCAGCTTCAGCACAAGCTGGCGCCCCGTTTCGGCCCCTAGCCAGACTAGGCGAGGATCGCCTTTCAAGGCCAGGGACTTCAGCGGATGACCCGCGGGGAGGAAGGCCAGGATTCTGGCCGTGTTTTCAGAAGTAACGTCCAAGGTCCTTCTCCAGATCGTCTATGCCGGGCATGCCCTCAACAAGAGCCCAGCCGGCATCTTCGTCCATGTCCGAATGGGTGAGGAGTATGGCCATAACGGTTTCCACCTGTATACCCACCCGTTTCCAGAGAGGGGCGGTCTCGTTCTTCAAATGGTTGAAATCGGGTCGGCCTCCTGTTACCTGGCCAGGGTTGAGGGTTTCGATTAGGTAGGCCGCCGATTCGGTTAGCTCGCCCCAAGCCCGGTGGGAAAGGCCGCGGTTTATGGGCCTGGACTGGTCCAAAACCATCCGCACGCCTCGCTCATCGGCGGCGAGAATTCCCATGGCCGCGTAGCCCAGGTTTTTAGGGTGGGCAACGATGTTCCAGGCCAGGCCGGAGACGGGACCGGCCTCGTGGAGATCGAAGGCGGCTTTGACGTTTTCCTTCTGTATAAGTGTGAAATAGGCTGCGGCAGCTTGGGCAGTGCGCGAACCATTCACATCTCCCGGATGGGCACGGTTGAGGTTTCGGGCTTCCCGGCCTGCAAGGCTCTGTTCTTCGCCCATGGCCTCGGGCGGATAGTAGCGCCGGGGATCGGAGCTGATTTCATCCTCGAGTCTGGTGAAGCGAGAACCGTACCTGAATACCCTCCGGCCGCTAGCGGCATCCAGGATAATGGCCTGGGGTCCAGGCCGGTCAGGATCTGACCAGGTGCCAGCCGAGGCGTTAGCCCTGGGCACCACGATGAGTCGGGCTGTCTGGGTTTTTGCCCAGGAAACAAAGAGGGAGGCTGCCATAACGCCGGCTATTTCGTCCCCGTGGGTGCCGCCCAGGATGAGGATGGCCGCCAATTTTGTGTCAGAATCCTGTGCCGCTGCCTGGGGTTCTATGAAATAGACGGG
>CAZHSK010000211.1:1919-2731 GCA_964535235.1 uncultured Treponema sp.
CGCCGATCCTGCTTACGCCGGATCCCGGCCTCTGTTCGTCCAGAGCAGCCTGAAAGGCTGGATGTAGATGCTGGGCGTTTCCTGCCGCCTGGGCGGCCAAGGGGCTCAGCACGAGGATGCAGACGGCGAGGATGAGAAGACCGGATCGAGGGCGCAGGATATCCATTGTTATTACCTTTTAGATAATTGAGGTGCCACACCTGGCTGGAAATCTTCCGGCCAGGCGTGCTCACAAAGGCCACTCAGTAGCCGAAGACTGCTCCGTCTCTGCGGGGATCGGCGCCGCCGTGGAGCTGGCCATCCTTTATGATGATGCCCTGGACTCCGCCGAAGTAGAGGTCGCGCTTGTCGTAGCTCTTGATCTTGTAGCCCAGGAGGGCAAGATCATCCATGGTCTTCTTGGGGAAGAGAGCGCCTTCCAGCTCGATGGTGGTCTTGCCGGGGCCCTGGAGATAGGTGCAGTACATGCGGGGCGCCTCGATTGCTTCCTGGATGCCCATGCCGTAGTCGATAAGGTTGGTGACTATCTGGGCCAGGGTGGGCACGATTCTCATGGCCCCTGGGGTTCCCAGGGTGGCGAAGGACTTGCCCTCCTTCATGATGAGGGTGGGGGCGATGGTGGTGTTCATGCGCTTGCCGGGGGCGTAGGCCGAAGATCCGGTCTTGTTGTTGAAGTTGCCCATCTCGTTGTTGAGGATGATGCCCGTGCCGGGTACTGCCACGGCGGCGCCGAAGAAGCTGGAGAGGGTCTGGGTGAGGGCGACCACGTTGCCGTCTTTGTCCACCACCGACATGTGGGTGGTGCTCCAGTG
>CAZHSK010000212.1:0-2730 GCA_964535235.1 uncultured Treponema sp.
CGGGGGGAGGAAACCCAACCCTTCATGGAGCTCGGCTCGGCGGATGAACTGATCCAGAGCGCCACCAGACATCTGTCGCGGGCAATGGACGAGGACGCCTACCTCCCCCTTCCCCTCACGAGGGGAAGGATCGGCATCGCCCTCAGGCTGCCGGCGGACAGGGAAACGGGAAAAAACACGGCCCTATGGGACGTTCTCGAGAGGCTGCAAGGCGAGATCGCGCGGAGCCTGGGGCGCAGGGTCGTCATGGGCATGGGCAGGAGCTACGAGAGGGTGGAGGATCTGCGGAAATCCTATCACGAGGCTCTGAACGCCCTGGAATACGCTGAGCACTTCGACAACGCGGACATCGTCCACGTGGATAGCATCAGGGAAGAGGACCCGCGGATCAACGCCTATCCAGTGAAGGAAAAGGAAAGACTTCTATCGCAGATCAAGGTGGGCGATCCCGAGGGCAGCCGCCAATCCTTTGCCGAATTCATGGGAAAATTCACCCGTTTTATAGCCGAAAAGCCCGACGCCCTGGCCTTGCGGCTCTACGAACTTCTCGGCTCCATGATCGACGCCGCCATCCTGGGCGGGGGCGACGAAGCCAAGCTGAACGCCCTGGTGGGCAACTGCTTCGATGACATAGCCCATGTCAAGGACGCTCAGACCGCGGAACAATGGCTCTCGAAGATTGTCGTTGAAATAGCGAACCTTGTCGCCCATGTCTACGAAAAACGCTCGAAATCCCTCGTCCGGAGCGCGATCACGTACATGGAAGAAAACTACGGACAACCCCTGAGCTACAAGGATGTGGCGAAAGAAGTGTTCGTGAGCCCCTCGTATTTCCTGAGCCTGTTCAAGCAGGAGACGGGCTCGACCTTCGTGGATCACCTCACCGCCTTGAGGATCGACAAGGCCAAGCAACTCCTCGCTTCCACTGAAAAGAGCGTCGCGGAGATCGCCTTCGAGGTGGGCTTCAACAATCCCAATTATTTCAGCAGCACCTTCAAAAAACTCAGCGGCATGACGGCCAAGGAATACCGGTCCAAGCGCTAGAACCCTCTGATAGTAATCCTCTGTAGATAGTTCCTAATATATTTGATTGACCGCTGTCCCAACCCGTTCCAGGATCACTAGGAGATTTCCATCACCCTTTCCATTCCAAGGAGGATCTATGAAACGGATTAGGTTTGCCAAAGCCATGGCCCTGCTGGCCATAGCCTTTTTCGCCGTGGCCATGGCGAGCGCCCAGGCCAAAATTCCCGTAACCTTCGCGGGCACCGAGGCCGCGAACACCACCCAGAGCAAGATGATGCAGGCGGTGGCCTATGTCCTGAATGCCGATGGCCGATTCGACGCCAAGGTTTTCGTGGCCGGGGCCCTCTCTGGCGACACGAACGCCCTGGTGACCCAGGCCAAACTGGGGATTCCCCTCGTCGTGCCTTCGGATCCCGGCCGCCTGGCTAGCCAGTTCGCCATCCCCGATCTCAACATCCTGATGGCTCCCTACATCCTCACCGACCCGGCTGTGCTCAAGAACCTGCCCGACACCGAGCTTTTCAAGGAATGGTCCAAGAAGCTCGAAGCCCAGGGCATCGTCTTCGTGGCTAACATGTACAACGGCTTCCGCAACTTCTACACCACCAAGCCGGTAAAGACGGTCAAAGACCTTTCGGGCCTCAGGATCCGCGGCTTTGGCAACGACATCGGCAACGCCTTGGCCAAGTATTTCGGTTTCGCCAACATCGCCATTTCCTTCGGCGAGGTTTTCCCGGCCATCCAGCAGAAAACCCTGGACGGTACCGAGGTACAGGTGTCGGCAGCCGCCGGCGCTGCCTTCTGGGACGTGACCAAATACATCGCCATGACCAAGCACTACATGCTCCAGACCTCCTTCGTCTGCTCGACCCGACTCCTCAACGCGATGCCTTCGGACGCGAAAGCCTTCTTCCTTAAAACCATCCGAGACAAGGCGCTGGAATACGGAACCATCGCCGAGAAGGATGAAGCCGGCTATTACGATCAGATGAGACAGCGCGGCGTCACCATCAACGAGGTCAACATCAAGGAATTCCAGGACGCCATAGCTCCCCTGTATGCCAACAACGACCTCAAGTTCTCGCCCGGACTCAAAGAGAAACTTTTCAAGCAGTTAGGCATGTAAAAAGAGTATAAAACGTATGCAGGTTGGGTCTGGAAATTCCAGATCCAACCTGCGCTTACGCCATCTCATTCAACAGTCTTGGAGTCAGCATGAAAAAGATCTACCGATGGTTCTGCAAGGCCGAGGAAGTATTCTGCGGGGTAGGCTTCGGCTTCCTGATTTTCTTCATCTTCATATCGGCGCTCTTGCGCTTTTTCAAGCTCTCGATGTCCTGGTACCTGGATCTGGCCATGCTCTGCCTGGCCTGGACGGCCTTTTTAGGCGCCGACGTCGCCTGGCGCGAAGGACAGATCATCGGCATCGATCTGGTCACGCGCAAGCTGCCGGCAAAAGCACAGCGCGTCGTCGAGCTTATCGTCCTCCTCATCATCGCGGCCACCCTAGTCGTCATCGTCATCTACGGCTCGAGGCTCGCGTGGACCGATCGGGTGAGCCGCTACCAATCCATGCCCATACCCCTGGCCTTGGTCACCCTCAGCCTGGTGGTCGCCGCCTTTTCGATGTTTTTCTCGACAGTCCAGAAAATTCGAAAGGTGCTGCGGCTGATGGCAGGCAAGATTAGCGCTGATGCCGCGAAA
>CAZHSK010000213.1:0-2669 GCA_964535235.1 uncultured Treponema sp.
TTTCCCGTCAGGATTTGATTTTATTGGCTGTTCTCGATCTCGTAGTGGTGCTGCTGGCCTGGAGGGGCTACCCCCAGATAGAAGCCAGCGCCTTTGACGAGGAATTCGCCCGCACCAGGGGAGTCCCTACCGATGCCGTCTTTCTAATTATTTTGGGGGTTACGGCGGTTGCGGTGGTATTGCTCCAAACCTTCGTCGGTATCGTGATGGTAATAGCCATGCTCACCCTGCCGGCAGGCACGGCGGGGTATTTTGCCAGAAATCTGGGGGGAATGATGATGATAGGCACGGGGCTCTCCCTAGGCTTTTCCCTTATCGGACTCGTAGTCAGCTGGTCGCTGGACCTGCCGTCGGGAGCTGTGGTGGTGCTGGTGGCCGGGGCAGTATTCCTGACCGTATCGGCACTCAGAATCAGGAAGAGGTCCTAGGCCATGACCAAAGCGAGGAACGCCGTAAAATCCCTTCTCGACGGGGCTGAAAAACCACTTTCAGCCTTGGAGCTGGCTGAACGTGTTGGAGGACTCTGCGATCCGGCTACTATATATCGATCTCTTCACTATTTAGAAGACTCAGGCTGGGCTGAATCCTTCGTGCTGCACTGCAGCGCCCACGGTACAGAGCGGTATTATGTTTCCCGCGAGGCTTCCCACCGCCACTGGTTCCATTGTGAACGCTGCCATAGTTTTGTGGATTTAGGAGCCTGCCGGATCGGCCCGCTTCTGCAGGCCATGGAGAGCGAGGCGGGGGTGGAAATCCGCCACCACGCGCTCTACGCGACGGGTCTCTGCAAGGCTTGCAGTCAGGACGCGGCCAAGGGCAAAAAGTAGGCTCCCAAGAAGGGACCAAAGAGACCGGTCAGGCTCCCAGGAAGGGTAGGCCGATCAGCCGCACGAGGAAGGCCGCCAGCCAGGCGAGGGCAAGGGAGTAGACAACCTGAAATGCCAGCCATTTGCCGCCGGCTTCTGACCGGATCGCCGCCAGGCTGGCCAGGCAGGGCGGCATAATTAAAATGAAGACCATGAAGCTCAGGGCAACGAGGGGGTTTAGACCCTCATCGCGACTCAGGGCCTGGCGCAGGGACAAATTGTTCTCTCCCTCGCCCGAGCCTGCTCCGTAGAGAATGTCCAGGGTGGATACCACCAGTTCCTTGGCCGAGAGACTGGGCACCAGGGCCACGCCCAGTTTCCAGTTGAATCCCAAGGGCTTGATGACCGGCTCGATGAATTTCCCAATTCTTCCGGCCACGGAGTATTCGAGCTTATATTCTTTCGTGGCCTCGCCTTGGGGCTGGGGAAAGGTAGTGATCGCCCAGATGGCGATCGACGCCACGAGAATGACAGTACCCGCTTTTTTGATGTAGTTCCTGGTCTTGCCCCAGACGTGCCAGAAAACTCCCTTCCAGGTAGGCAGACGGTAGGGCGGCAGTTCCATCACAAATGGGGTGCTGGGTCCTTTGAGCACCGTTCTTTTCAGAATTATGGTGGAGAGCATGGACAGCACTACGCCCCCTAGATACATGAGCATGACCACATTGTCGGCATTCTGCGGGAAAAAGGTGCCCGCCAGCAGAACGTAGACCGGCAGCTTGGCGCCGCAGCTCATGAAGGGTACGGCCAGGATTGTGGCGATTCTATCCCTTGGGCTTTTAAGGGTTCGGGTGGCCATTATGGCGGGCACCGAACAGCCGAAGCCCAGCATGAGGGGCATGAAGGATTGGCCGTGGAGCCCGAAGGCATGAAGGGCTTTGTCGGTGAGAAAGGCGGCTCTGGACATATAGCCCGTGTCTTCCAGTATGGAAATGCAGAGGAAAAGAATGACGATGAGGGGAACGAAGGAAAAGACGCCCCCCACGCCGCCGAGGATTCCATCCACAATGAGGGATTGTATGAATCCCACGGGAATAAGGGTTTGGGCTGCCCTGGAAAGGGATGAGAAAAGGGATTCCAGCACTGCGGCGGGATACTCGCCCAGGGCAAAGGTCAGCTTGAAAATTCCCCAAATAATGAGGAAGAAGAGGGGCAAACCGATAAAATGATTCATCAGGAAACGGTCGATTTTCTCGGTGAGAGGGGCATGGGAGACGGGGACCGTCTGTACAGCCTCCTTCAGCGCGCCGCGTATGTAGCCATAACGCTGTTCGGTCACCA
Organism: uncultured Treponema sp.; assembly: GCA_964535235.1. Taxonomy (GTDB): domain Bacteria; phylum Spirochaetota; class Spirochaetia; order Treponematales; family Rectinemataceae; genus UBA2256. The sequence continues at coordinate 2,148 of CAZHSK010000213.1, forward strand.
CTATTTCCGAATCCTTGCCGAAATGCCCGGAAATCCAGATTCTGTCGGCTTGCGCTTTCTCTAGAATTGCGGCGCCTTTATCATGGCCGACCAGCTTGGCCAGGGCGTTGGCGTCGTTCTCCAGCAATTTTATAGCCATCCATCGGGAGGGATAGCGGCGTGAAAAGTCCGGATCCGATTCCAGAAGCTCAGCCAGGGGCTGCAATCGGGACTCTATCTCCTGTCCGTAATGGGGAGCCCTCAAGGCATTGGCTGCCTCTTGGGCTCCTAGGGCGGCGGCGACCTTGTCCAGGAGTTCTTTTATTCCTGAACCGCTGGTGCCGACGGTTTTTACAAAAGGAATGCCCAGGCTGGCCGAAAGAATGGTTTCGTCTATCCTCAGGCCCTTGGTCTCGGCTTCGTCGGTCATATTGAGAGCGCCCACGACGGGAATTCCCAGCTCCTGAAACTGGAGGCAGAGATAAAGGTTGCGCTCCAGATTGGTGGAATCCAGGACATCCACCACGATATCGGGTTTTTCCT
>CAZHSK010000214.1:0-2660 GCA_964535235.1 uncultured Treponema sp.
CGGGCTTTCTCGGCCTGGCTGCTGGAAAGGGGTTTCGCGCCCGGGCAGAGGGGCGGCATTCTGAGCGAGGGTAGCCCCGAATGGATTCAAGGCGAGCTGGGGCTTTTAGGGGCGGGCATGGTTTCGGTGCCCCTTTCAGCCAAGCTCACCGTGGAGGAACTGCGTTACCGATTATTGCACTCCGGCGCCGTCCTGCTTCTTGTCAGCAGGAATCTTCTGGATCAGGCCCTGGCCGCCCTGGGCGAATCCATGGACATTAGGCTCTTCCTTCTGGACGGCGCCGCTTCCGAGGCCGCAGCAACAGCAGCGAGGAGGGACGCAACGCCTGAAGCTTCGCCTGCCGCCTCACCTGCGGCGCATGCGCCTTTTTATCTTGAAACGGCCATTCAGGAAGGATTTCGCGCGCTGGTCGGCAATCCCAACCTGGAAACCCGGCTTGCGCACATAGCCAGCTCCATTAAGGCCGACAGCCTGGCATTTATAAGCTACACATCGGGCACGGCGGGGAATCCCAAGGCTGTAATGCTGAGTCATCGCAATATTCTCACAAACAGCCACGATGCCTCGGTGCTCTTCACCACACCCCGCTACAGAACCCTCCTAGTGCTGCCCGCCGACCATGCCTTCATTCATACCGTGGCCATCTACACGGCGCTCTGGTCGGGAGTAGCCCTCCACTTTCTGGATACCCGGGGCGGCGCGCTGGCGGGAATACGGAATATAGCAGGCAATATGCAGGAATGCCAGCCCGATTTCATGCTCACAGTGCCGGCTCTCTCAACCAATATCCAGAAGCGGATAGAGGCGGGAGTGCGGGCCAAGAGCCCTCTGGCGCGAAAGCTCTTCCGCAAGGGGCTGGATACCGAAATACGGCGCTTAGGAGACGGACTGCACAGACCTGCCCAGGCCTTTCGACTGAGCGATATTCCATGTGTCCTGGCTGCCAGGCTCTTTATTTTCCCCTCGATACGGAAAAAAGTTTTCGGCGCCTCCATTAAATTCTGCGTATCCGGAGGTTCCAGGAGCGATGCCGAGCAGGAACGCTTCTTCACCGCCCTGGGACTTCACTACCTTGCGGGATACGGCCTCACAGAGGCGTCTCCTATCGTGTCGGCCAACGTTATAGGCTCCGCCAAATTTGGCACCGTGGGCAAGCCAGTGCCCTCGGTGAGGGTGGCTATCCTGGATGAAAAAGGCCGTATCCTTCCTGCCGGAAAGACCGGGGAAATCGCCCTGTCCGGCGATTCGGTGATGCTGGGTTATTATAAGGATCCCGAATCCACTGCTCAGACCATACAAGAAGGGTGGCTTCACACGGGAGACCTGGGCTTTCTGGATGAGGACGGATTTTTAAGCATTGTAGGCCGCAACAGGTCTCTCCTTGTGTCAGCTTCAGGGGAAAAGTACAGCCCCGAACCTATAGAAGAAGCTATCGCAGCCTCCAGCCACCTAGTGGAGCGAGTGATGGTCTGGTGCATGTACAAGAAATATTCATGCGCCCTGGTCAGCCTGGACAAGGCGCAGACCGAGGCCTTCATTGACCGGGAGGGGATACGCGACGCCGACGCTCTCTGCGAAGCTCTGCGCCGGGAATTCTACCGCTTTACTCAAGATCCTGCCCGAAATTCGCTGCAGAAAGACTGGATACCCGTTGTATTTCAAATTCTCGAAAACCCCTTATCCGAGGCCGACGGCAGCATCAATTCCACACTCAAGCTCGTGCGACGGAGAGTAGAGGAACTCCACAGGGAGTTGCTCGACTATTCCTACACCAAGGAAGGTTCCAGGCCTGATAATCCGCGGAATATCGCCGCACTTAACAGCCTGTTTTTTAACAAGAAAAAGAACCAATAGCCCTCATCCCCTACCCCATAGGCCTCCGATGCGCTATAGTTTTTCGCCATGGATACCTCCATAGACTTCAACGATGCCGAGGCGCTGGCCATAACGCTCACCAAAACCGCGAGCGTCACCGATTCCCCCGGAGAGAAGGCCTACCCGGCCTTTCTGCTCTCCCTACTCGGTCAGATGACCTATTTCCAGCGTAATCCCGATCTCCTTTTCAACCTCCCCATTCTCGGCGACCCCAAGGAAAGGAGCAATCTCTTGGCCCTGGTAAAGGGCTCCGGAACCCGCACCGTGGTGCTCACCGGCCACTACGACGTGGTTCAGACCGCCATGTATGGTTCACTGGAACCCTGGGCTTTCGATCCTGAAATCCTTGCGGTCAAAACCCTGGAAACCCTGGAGGGGGTCAGCGGAAAGGACAATCCTCTCTCCAAGCTCAAGGAAGATCTGGTCTCCGCCGATTTTCTACCCGGCAGAGGCATTCTGGACATGAAGGGTGGGCTAGCAGTGGGCATATCAATACTGGCAGGTTTTACAACCAAGGAAAAAAGGAAGGGCAATATCCTCTTCCTCGCCGTTCCCGATGAGGAAGGCTCGAGCTGCGGCATGAAGGCCGCAGTCGCTCTTCTGCCGAGTTTTCTTGCCGAAAGGGGCCTTGAGGCTGTGGCGGTTTTCAACCTCGATTCCGCGGTGGACCAGGATTCGGGCGAAGCCGGAAGGGCCGTATTTCTGGGCTCGGTGGGCAAGACCCTGCCCTTTGCCTTCTTTATGGGCAAGTGCACTCACGCGGGGGCTCCCTTCGATGGGGTCAA
>CAZHSK010000215.1:0-2642 GCA_964535235.1 uncultured Treponema sp.
TGGATAGTTCTTCTAGCATGGCCTTCTCCTCACGTAGTGTAGTGCTTAAGTGTACAATAAAATTGGCTTTCTGTCCCCCCGGCCGAGATGAGGCTGCAGCGCCTAGTCCAGGAAGAATTGGTAGCTAGTATAATGCCGCCAGGTCCTGCCAGGCTCGGCCAGGCAGGATGGATAGTCAACTCTGTTGGGGGAGTCGGGAAAGTATTGGGTTTCAAGGCAAAGCCCATCGCTGGGACCATAGACTGAGCCGTTTTTTCCCTTCACTCCATTCAGCATATTGCCAGTATACAGCTGAACACCCGGCATGCTCGTCCACATGCTGAGGCACCTGCCCCTCTCGGGCTCCTTCAATACGGCGAAAGGACTGCCCTCGCCCGAGCATTCCTCGTCTATGACTAGGCAATGGTCATAGCCCCCCCCGGTGCTTGCGATATCTCGCCCGAGGGTTTTGGAAGTCCTGAAATCGAAGGGCGATCCCTCTACCGGACGGGGAATTCCTTCCAAGGGGATGAGCCTGGAATCCACCGGAAGATAGCTTGAGCACCGCAGTGCGAGCTGATGTTCTAGGACAGTTCCCCTGCCTTCGCCTTTAAGGTTGAAATACGCGTGATTGCAGATGTTCAAGGGGCTCGGGTTGTCCGCGGCGGCCTCATAGCTCAGCGTAAGCCTACCCTCGGTTTCCAGGACAATGCTGCAGACTATGTCCACCTTGCCGGGGTAGCCTTCTTCGCCGTCGGGGCTTGTCAATTCCAGCCTGAGTGCTGGGTTCCCCCGGACGCTAGCCATCTCAGCCTTCCAAAGTCTCCGGCCAAACCCCCGTCTTCCTCCATGGAGATGTTGGGATCCATCGTTGGCTAATAGTTTGAATTCGCGGCCACCCAGGTGAAATCCCGCGTTTGCGATCCTGTTGGCGTAGCGGCCTATAGTCGATCCGAAGTAGGGGTGGGGTTGGAGATAGGAATCCAGGGTGGAAAAGCCCAGGATAATATCATCTTTCACGCCGGACCTGTCCGGCATTATCAAACTGAGCCATGTGGCTCCATAATCAGTCCAGGTTGCGCGAAAATCCCCGGAAACCAGGATGTACAGCGATACTTCCTCCCCGGAGGAGAGCGTGCCAAAGCGCTTTTTTTCCATTACTGACCCGCCATTCTAAACCATTCTGCCAACCTATATTGTTCAGTCTCCCCGTACTGCCTCGACGCTGCGTTTCAGGAATTATTTACTGCCAAGCCTGGTAGAGAACGCCTTGACAATAATCGCCGCTGTCGCCGCCGCATCCCACTGTTCGGTATCGATGACCAGATGAGCGCTGGAAAGATCCTCTGTATCGATTCCATAGATTTCCCTGTATCTCCGCTGATCGTCCTTGTCTCTGGCTTCGGTAAAGCGGGCGATCTGTTCCCTGTCGCCCCCTTCCCTTGAAAATATCCTGTCCACCCTCACTCTTTGGCTGGCCCGCAGATACACGCGAAGCTCGGCATCGCTCAAGAGCCACATGGCCAAGCGCGAGCCTATCACGCAATCCTCCTTGTGGGCCAAGTCCACCTGCCGCGAATCCAGAAGCCGGTCCCAGGAAGGATCATCCTTGGCCAGGGCAAGAAGCTGCTCAAGGCTCATTCCCTCCTCCTGGGCCATTTTCCTGAAGGTGTAGTTTATGAATTGCCTGCCCAGCATTTCGGCGACCATCCGGGACACCGTGGTATTGCCGCAGCCCGATTTTCCCGAGATGGCGATGATCGATGAAGCGGGATTATTCATTCAATATTCCTCAGCTGTTCCCTGATATTCTCCAGGGAGTCCTTCATTTCTACCACGGCATGGGCTACTGGTATGAGCATATTCTTGGAACCTATGGTGTTGGTCTCCCTGTTCATTTCCTGGCAGAGGAAATCCAGGCGTTTGGCCGGGGATTCCTCGCCGCAGAGCTCAACAAAGGCTTTTATATGGGCATCCAGGCGGGATACTTCCTCATTGATGCTGAACCTGACCATTTGTATCGCCACTTCCTGCAGTATTCTACCTTCATCATAACCCTTGGGAAGAACCTCATCGAACCGGGATTTCAACTGCCCCAGAATATTGGACTCTATGAGGGCCACATGCTCACGCACCACCGAAAGCCCATTCTTGAAACGTTCGAGTTCGCCCATGATGCTGACTTCTGTAGCTTCGCCCTCCTTCTTTCTCGATTCCTCGAAACGACTCAGGGCCGCCAGGCTTTTGGCTTCTATGAGAGGCCAGTAGTTTTCTGCATCCAACTCCTTTTCGAAACTCAGGACACCCTCGAATGAAGATACCATGCCCAATGATGGACGATCCTCGAGGCCCAGATCGGTGGCTATCTGAGAGAGTGCCTCGTGGACAGTTCTGGCCGCCACAGGATCTATCCGGATGGATGCAGGCTTTTCCATGCGTCGAATCCTCAAGCTATACTCCACCTTTCCCCTATGGATCCTCTCGGCCAGAAGGGCTTGGATGCGAGGCTCAAAGCTGGAGAACTGGGAAGGCAAGGACAGGGATATGTCTAAATACCTGTTGTTGTAAGATTTAATCTGAATACTGCCCGCCAGGTCGCTCTGGTCGAAAACATCCTGGGCAAAACCGGTCATGCTCATGAACATTTATGCTTCCTTCTTCTT
>CAZHSK010000216.1:0-2619 GCA_964535235.1 uncultured Treponema sp.
ACGCCGCATTTTTCGATGTCATCGCGGGAGCCAGGGATTATCGCGTGGGCAGCAGCCACGACAGCGCCAGTGTGGGTATTGTCGCGGAATCGGATCGCACACTGGTGGTAACACTGAACAGACCCACCGCCTACTTTACCCGCCTACTCTGCCATCATTCCTTCTCACCTATCCATCCCGACATGATGTATGCCGATATCTGGGCTGAGAGAATCCCTTACCCCGTCAACGGCCCCTATCGCTTTGTCTCCTACAAGGATAAGGAGCTTTTATTGGAAAAAAACCCTCATTACTGGGACAGAGACTATGTCGCCATAGAAAAGCTGCGCATGGAGTTTACCGATGACGATACCGCAGCCATGAGGATGTTCAACAGCGAGCAGGCGCATTGGCTGGCCGGACCCGGCGATTTCGAGGGACTTTTTATTCAGGAAGCCATCCAGGTTAATCCGATTTTTTCCACCCACTATTGGTTCTTCAATAGCCGGATAGAACCTTGGAACAATCCTTCGGTGAGAAGGGCTTTGGCACTTCTTCTGCCCTGGAAGGAAATACGGGACTCCTCCCTCTACATGGTGCCCGCCGAGACTTTGGTGCTTCCCCTCCCCGGCTACAGCGAAGCCAAGGGCATTGTTGCCCAGAACAGGGAAGAAGCCCAGAGGCTTTTAAAGGAAGCCGGATTTCCCGATGGAACAGGGCTACCTGAAATCAAGATTTATTTCGCCGAGAGCAAGGACAACCGCCGGGTAGTCCAGCTTTTCCAGGCTGCGTGGAAGGCCCTGTCCTCTCTCAAAGTCAGCCTCCACCCTCTCGCCCCCTCCAAGTATTACCAGTTCACCCAGAGTTCAGAAGGTTCGGCAGAGCTCACCATGGCCCATACAACCTGGATAGGCGACTTCGCCGATCCAGAGGCCTTTCTCCAGATGTGGACTCCCGACTCCTCCCTCAATGAGGCAGGCTTTACAGATCCGGCCTTCATGGATCTTTTACGGCAGTCCTACGAAAAAGAAGGCGAACGGCGCATGAGCCTTTTAGCCGAAGCCGAGACCATGTTGCTGGAGAAAGCGGTGGTATTGCCCATATACCATAGCTTCGCCTCTTCGGTGATCGATCTGGATTATATCGAAGGCTGGTACCAGAATGCCCTGGATATTCATCCGTATAAAAACCTTCGCTTCGGATCGCCCAGCATAAGACCCAATGTCGCCAAGGCCGATACCCTGGCTCGCTGAACAGAAAGGAATCGTCATGGACCTCGGAGATACGGGACAACTGCTGCGTAACTTGGGCTTTCCTCTGCTTACGGTACATTCGTCCTATTCCCATCACGACTTTGTCACCCCAGGTAAGCGAATCCTGGTGATTGGCCCCATGGGCTCGGGCAAGACCGAGTTCAGCGCCCGGATATGGAGGGATTCCAGAGTAGCCCTGCGCAAAAAAGGCCTCGCGGCCTCCCTTACCACCAGTGGGGCCGTGGACCGTCGCCAGGTATTCGTGGTGAGGGCAAGTCTGGACAAAGCCCGGTTTCCCGACTATCCCGACGACGCCCTGGCCTACCGGGGCGGCTTTGAACGCTGCGGGGACCATATAGGCTCCATTCAGGACTCTTTTCAGCTGGAAACCCTCATGGCCGACAATCCCGAGGTGGGCACCTGGATAATCGACGAAGCGGCCTTTTTCGACGAACGCATCGCCTACCTCATGGCTGACGAATCCAAACATAGAGGTCTCAGTTTTATCTGTCCAAGCCTTGTCTTAAACTTCCGCAGGGAAATCTTCAACCAGACAGCCAGGCTCCTTCTGGAAAATGCCACCGATGTCTTCCCTTTAAGCGCCTATTGCGAGCATGAGGATTGCCTTAAAGACTCTCTGTACACATACCGCTATTATTCGGTGGATGATAAGGAATGCCCTGCCCTCTATTTCGATCCGCTTATTATTATTGGCGGCGACAGGGCCAAATCCGACGGTAGGGAGCCCAATTACTGCACACGCTGCGACACGCATCACTATCTGCCTGGAAAGGAATACAGTTTCTTTACCCTCAAACCACTGGGCGAACAGGCGGCGAGGGGCAATATCGCCCCCTTGCTGGCAGAGCTCAACGCCCTGGCCGGCAATATCCAGGAATCCAGGTTATACGCTTCCCTTCACGGCCGTTATGTGGAATGCGAGGAACCATGCCTTGTGCAGATGAATTCACTACTAGTACCCTGCATCGCCGAACGAGCCCTGGTTTATCTCTATGCCGAGCAGAATCTTCTCTCGGCCGAACAGCTTAAATTCATGGTAAGAGAACTGGCCCTGGACAGGGACTACCTTTCCAGAAGGCTTTCGGATAATAGAAGACCGGTGGAAATCTGATTAAGGCAGAATTGAAAGAGCGGCTTTAGAGAATTTTCTGGCAGCTTCCGTGCTTTCGAACACAGCCCTTAAATTGTTACCTCCGCCTCCGCCCCTGCCCTTGTGTTCTGACAGTAAGACTTTAAGCGATGAAACAACGTTGGCCGATTTATCCTGTGGAACCATAATACATACTGTTTTTTCCGGCAAGGAAAGCGCGATAGTGGAATAACCTCGGTTAGCCCCCGCTTTTGCTGTTTCGAAGGCTGCCTCGGC
>CAZHSK010000217.1:0-2614 GCA_964535235.1 uncultured Treponema sp.
CCGCCTAAGCCCGTGAGCTCCGAATGCCCATCTCCCTGAACGGATTTGTGTCCCAACTCGGCAAGGCTGATTCTGCCTTTCTTGCCGACCACCATGCCCTTGTATTCGATCCTTAGATCCTCAGGTTTTTCGTCCAGTAAGACCGCGGCGGCTTCAAAAATCTTGCGCCGCAGGTCTTCGGCTGCCCGCAGGGCAGCCCCGCCTGAGAAGAAGGTGCCCGAGGATGCGTAGGCGCCCTTGTCGAAGGGGGTTATATCCGTGTCCCCCGAGACGACACTGACATCGCTCAAATCCAGGCCCAGGATTTCCGCTGCGGTCTTGGCCGTCACCGTGTCTAGCCCTGTGCCCAGATCGGCGCCGCCCGAGAGCATCAGTAGAGTCCCGTCGGAAAGGAGCCGCAGCTCGGCATTGGCTGCATCCAGGCCAGGGAGGCCGGAGCCCTGCTGGATAATCACTGCTCCACGCCCTATCTGCCAGTCCGATTCAGCTGCATTTGGTTTGGGCGAATCCCAGCCGAAGTTTTTCCTGCCACGGGCTATCATTTCCTTAAGTCCGCAACGCCCCAATGTGACGGGAGCACCCTCCCTACCTTCGCCCAGGCTTTTAAGTATTTCTATGGTCGTGCCCGAATCCACCCGGTTTTTCTCTATGAGTTCTAGCTGGTCGATGCCCAACTCGGCGGCCAGTTCGGCTAGGGCCGTCTGGAGCGCGAAGGAGCCTTGAGGCGCGCCGTAACCCTGGTAGGCCCCCGCGGGGGAGAGGTTTGTATACCAGGAGCGCACCTGGAAGCCTGCGTTATCGCAGATCAGAAGAGGCAAACTCTTGGAAATGGCATTCATAGGCACCGTGAGGCAGTGTTGCCCGTAAGGACCGGTGTCCGCATCCAGATCCATCTTTATCGCAGTCAGCCTTCCGTCGCGCTTGGCCCCCAGGGTCACCTTGATGTCCATGGGGTGCCTGGTGCGGCTGGCGATGAACTCCTCTTCCCTATTAAGCCGGTAATAGACTGGCTTGCGGGTCTGCCAGGCCAGGTAGCCCGCCAGATCCTCGACGACCAGGTCCTGCTTGGCGCCGAAGCCCCCTCCCACGCGCTCCTTGATGACCCTGATCTTGTTCTCCGAAATGCCCACCGCCCGGGCTACGATGCGCCGTACGTGCCAGGGTACCTGGGTGGAGGCGTGGAGCACCAGGCGTCCCGATTCTACCTTGGCCAGGACGACGTGGGGTTCCATTGGCGTGCACTGGACACGGTTGGCATGATAGCTCCTTTCCAGTACCACATCGGCCTCGGCGAGACCTTTTTCAATGTCTCCAATGCCTCCAAACGCCGAGGCCGCCAGGTTGCGGTGTGGATCTGCGTGGAGGCTGAATTGGTACACAACCCCGTCATCCCTGCCGTCGCCATTTACTGAAATGCCCTCAGGCTTCTCGCCCGAAGCGTAGGATACATCGCCTGAATGCAGTACAGGGGCGCCCTCGGCCTTGGCCTGGGCTATGGACAGTACGGGTTCCAGGACTTCGTATTCGACATTGATCTTTTTAAGCGCCATTTCGGCGATTTCTGGGCTTTCGGCCAGAACCGCCGCGACCCTGTCGCCAATGTGCCGCATCTTGAGAGGGAACATCGGCTGATCGTAGGGCGATGGCTCGGGGAAGCCCTGCCCGGCACTCGTGTAGAGAGTGCGCGGCGTATTGAGATGGCTCAGAACCGCGACGACGCCGGGCGAGGCTTCGGCTTCCGAAGTATCGATCGACTTAATCCAGCCGTGGGCTATGGGGCTGCCCAGGACCTTGAGCCAGCAAACATCCTGGGGCAGTCTGTCCTCCACGAAGGCCCGCTCGCCCTGGACGAGCATCTGGGCATCCACCTTCTCCCTGTCCTTGCCCACATGGCGTAGATCGGGTCGGAATTCCGGTCCGGCAGGCGGCGCATAGCCGGGGTCGGCAAGTCTGGCCGATGCGAGGTGAACCGCCTCGAAGAACTGCTTGTAGCCCGTGCAGCGGCAGAGTGTGCCCGAGAGGGCGTCGGCTATCTGGGCATCCGAGGGCGCGGCCGAGCGGTCCAGAAGCTCACGTATCGCCAGAGCCACCGCCGGGGTGCAGTAGCCGCACTGCACGCAGGAAGCGTCGATCAGGGCGCGCTGGATGGTCCTCAAGACCGGATCTTTGTTGAAGTATTCGATGCTGGTGATTTTTCTCCCCAGGGCTTCCTGGGCGAGAATCATGCAGGAATTGACCAGGCGGCCGTCCATCAACACGGCGCAGAGCCCGCAGGAGCCCTCACCGTCGCAGCCCTGCCGGAGGGAGACGAGGCCGGCGCGGCCCAGAGCCGACTTAAGGCTTTCGCCGGGAGCACATTCCAGCCGCAGTGGTTTGTCATTGAGCATAAAAGAGACTTTCATTGGCGCTGCTCCTTAAGAGAAACCAGGACATCGGCCAGAAGCACGGCTGCACGGCGCCGTTTGAAAGCCGCGCTTCCCCGCAGATCGTCAATGGGCGAGAAAAAGCCTTCAGCCAGATCTTCGATTTCCGCCTTAGCGGGCAAGGGCTTAGCCTCCAGCGCTTGTTCTAGGGCCAGATAACGTTGGACATGGGCGGAAAGACCGCCTAAGGC
>CAZHSK010000218.1:0-2606 GCA_964535235.1 uncultured Treponema sp.
AGCCTGAAGAGGTTCCAACACTGAAGGCTGATGTAATCCTGATTGAGGGGTTCTATGGCTACAAGCTTTAAAGCTCCCTGAAGAGAGGAAGCGAAAGCCTTGGCGGCATCGGATTCCTTGCCGGCTATCTGCAGCTGCCGGCCTCGCTGGAAGAGCTGGAGGGCCGACTGGAAGGATGAGCGCATCGCCTCGGGAGAAGGGGGCGGTTTGGCTGCCTGCGAAGGACTCTGGGCATAGGCGTGGAAGGCCAGACTCAGACAGAAGAGGAGAAGAAATCCCCTCAGCAGCACAGGCCGCGGGATTGCCAGCGGCCGCCCCTTCTTTTTCATGATTACTGCAGCACCTCGTTTATAGCGGCGGCCGCACGGCGGCCCTCGCCCATGGCAAGGATTACCGTGGCGGCGCCCAGGACGATATCGCCTCCGGCATAGACGCGTTCTATGCTCGTCTTCTGCTTTTCGTCCACCAGAATATGACCCCAGCGGTCCACATTGAGCTCGGGGGTAGTGCGGGATATGAGGGGATTGGATTCGTTGCCCACCGCTACTATCACCGTGTCGAAGGGCACGATTTTCTCGCTGCCCTTTATAGGCACAGGGCGGCGGCGACCTGACTCATCGGGCGCGCCCAACTCATAGGACAGCACTTCCAAGCCCACTACCCTGCCATTTTGGTCGCCCAAAACCTGGGTGGGGCTGGCTAAGAAGTCAAATGCTATGCCCTCTTCCATGGCGTGGACAACTTCCTCGCCCCTGGCGGGCATTTCTTCCCTGGTGCGGCGGTAAAGCACCCGTACTTCTTCGGCGCCCAAGCGCAGAGCCATGCGGGCCGAGTCCATGGCTACGTTGCCGCCGCCCAAAACCGCTACCCTTTTGGAGGGATAGAGGGGGGTCGCGGCCTTGCCCACTTCGTAGGCTTTCATCAGGTTGGATCTGGTGAGGTATTCGTTGGCCGAAAAGACGCCCACGAGGTTTTCGCCTGGTATGTTCATGAATTTGGGCAAACCGGCGCCGGTGCCGATGAACACGGCATCAAATCCGTCTTCCTGGAGGAGGGATCCCAGTTTTCGCGTGCGGCCCACCAGGAAGCTCATTTCGTAGTCCACCCCCATGGATTCCAGAACTTCGGCCTCAGAGGCTACCAGATCCTTGGGCAGCCTGAACTCGGGAATGCCGTAGACCATGACGCCGCCGGCCTTGTGGAATGCTTCAAATATAACAACCTTGTGGCCCTGGCGGCGAACATCCACGGCGCAGGTGAGCCCCGCGGGGCCGGCGCCCACTATGGCTACCTTTTTGCTCGTGTTCCCTCCCACGGGGGGAGGTGCCAGAAGGCCTTCTTCGCGCTCATAATCCGCCACATAGCGCTCGACCCGGCCGATCTGCACGGCCTTATCCACACCGCCTAAGGCCTTGCCCAAGGTACAGGGCAGCTGGCACTGTTTTTCCTGGGGACATACCCTGCCGCAGATCGAGGGAAGGAGGTTGGTGCGCTTGATTACCGAGACTGCGCCGGCGAAATTGCCGTCCCTGGCCTTGGCCAGGAAACCGGGGATGTCGATGCGCACTGGGCAGCCGGCCACGCAGGGGGCGTTTTTACACTGGAGGCAGCGGGCCGATTCGATCATGGCCTGTTCAGCCGCATAACCGGTGGCCACTTCCGACATATTAGCCCTTCGGATATCAGGATCCTGGCTAGGCATGTCCTGGACGGGAATCTGCATTCTCGCCTTGGGCGTGAGGGTTGTAGATCGCAGTTTGGTCAGCTCCGCTCTGGCCAGTTCTTCGTGTCGGGCTCTATCCATATGGCTCATCAGTTCGCGCTCCCCTCTGTGGTGCTGGTATTGTTCTTGGCTTCCTCTGCCGCCTGCTTGCTTTTGAGTTCCTGTATGGACATCTCCATGTGGCAGCGGTCATGGGCTTCTTTTTCCAGATTCTTGTAAGCCCCCAGCCTGGTGAGCATCTGGTTCCAGTCCACCTCGTGGGCATCGAACTCAGGTCCGTCCACGCACACGAATTTTGTCTTGCCGCCCACATTTACCCTGCAGCCTCCGCACATGCCTGTGCCATCAATCATGATGGTATTCAGGGAAGCCAAGGTTTTTACTGCGAAAGGTTGGGTCGTGGCCGCGCAGAATTTCATCATTATGGGCGGGCCAATGGTTACCACGATGTCGGGCTTGGGATTCTGGGAACAAAGCTCCTTGAGGGGCTCCGTGACCAGGGCTTTTCTGCCTGCGCTTCCGTCGTCGGTTACCACGATATGCTGGTCGGCCAGGGCTTCCATCTCTTCCTGCATTATCAGCAGTTCCTTGGTGCGTGCGCCGGAGATTACCGTTACCCTGTTACCCGCTTCCTTGAGGGCTTTCACGATCGGATGCAAGGGAGCCGATCCGATACCCCCGCCCACGCACACCGCCCAGCCGTACTTGTCGATATGGGTGGGGTTGCCTAGGGGTCCTAATAGCACGATGGAGTCGCCCACATTTTTGAGAGAAAGCTTATGGGTACTGGCTCCCACGGTTTGAAAAATGAGGGATACTGTGCCCTTGTCGGGGTCGGCGTCGGCTATGGTCAGGGGGATTCTCTCGGAGTATTTCTGATCGT